>DATGTY010000155.1:0-5113 GCA_035301605.1 Chitinophagaceae bacterium
ACAAGAAGTAAAGCAAACAAAAATAGAGATTACGATTAAAAGGGATGAGTATCTTTTCATAGGTAATGTTTTTTATAATTCGCCAAGGTATAAAAAAAGTAATTATTTTTTTAATAATTCTTTTAACTCTTCATTTGGAAGATACAAATCAATAACACCTACAACATGAGGAGCAACTTCTGCCGGATTATAGATAAACCCAATACCATAAGGGGTAAGGTAAAAATTGCTGCTTATTTTCAGATGTTTTTCAAAAAGAAGTCCTTTCCTACCATTTAGGGCAGCGTCTTCAGGAATATTATATTCCAGTCTGAATTTTTCTTCTAATTTCTGTTGTAATATTTTTTCATATCCGGATTTAAAAAGATCCGCAAGCTGAATTCTTTTCCCACTTTTCAGATTCATCGCATACCCAAATTCTTTTTGATCACCATGTGCCCCACCTAAAAATTGATATTGGGTATATATCAGACTTATGATTTGATTTACATTGCTCGTTAGATTCATGTAGGTCAGATAAGACCACTGAAGACTTGGTCTCAATTCCTCCTGTTTTTTCGAGACCTGACTCACTTGTTTTTTAAATTTTAAGAAAAAATCATCAGATACAGAATGAAGAAGTTTATCCGCAGAAGAAAAGCTTTCAGACTGTTTATAAAAAGATTGAGAGAAATCCTTCTTTATAGGTAATAATCTAGAGGAATCCTTCTTTGATACCGGCCACAGGCTCATTAAATCTGTAGTGGCCAGGGCTCCAATTTTTGAAGAATCAGACGCTATTTTCAGAGAATCATTAAAGGAAGTAACTCGCCAACGCAAACTACCTTCAGGATATTTCTCTTTGAATTGAAAGGAAAGATGTTGCCCCCCGGGACCTTTTATTTCTCCCTTAAAAGTACTATCAGATAAAATACCATTCAAAGTATCAACGGAATGATATCGATCATGGGCGACTAATTGAACCACACTATCCTTTACTCTATGTCCGGAAATAATCAACGGAGCACTGTTTCCTTCTGTAATAAAAGTTCCGCTAAAACCACCTTCATCATCATTTGGATTTCCAATAGCAACTTTTTCGCTTTCAATAAGATGTAAAACAACTCCTTTGTCTCTTATGGTTCCAACCAAACGTTTATAACCCAAATCTTTGTATTCTGTTGTTTGCGCATTCTCTTGATTTTGTTTTTTAGAAGAATTGTTACAGGATGCAAAGACAATAATATTTATAAAAATAACAGCAAGAAGGAAATAACGTTTCATCAGTTTAAATTTAATGTACTTTTGTATCAAAGAATGCAAATATAAAGATAAAACCATGCCAGAGATACCTTTATCAAATATTCGTACAGATTATAAGAAGGCCAGTCTAAAAATTGAAGATGTCACAGCAGACCCCTTCAGCCAGTTTAACAACTGGTTTGAGGAAGTACTACACAGTAAAGTAGAAGAGCCAAATGCAATGACTTTGGCAACGACGACACCAGATGGACATCCTTCCGCACGCATCGTATTATTAAAAGGTCTGGATGAAAAAGGATTCTATTTCTACACAAATTATGAAAGCCATAAAGGAAGAGAATTATCGGAAAATCCATATGTAGCGCTCGTCTTTTTTTGGAAAGAGTTAGAACGACAGGTGCGTATAGAAGGGATAGCCGAAAGAGCAACTAAAGAACAAAGCGATACTTATTTTCACTCTCGACCCAAAGGTTCACAGATAGGCGCATGGTCTTCTCCACAAAGCCGGGAAATCCCGGATAGAGCTTTCCTGGAAACACGTGTAGAAACGATGAAGAGTCGATTCGAAAAAGAGTCTTTAAGACGCCCGGAATTCTGGGGCGGATTTTGTGTAAAACCTCAATATGTTGAGTTTTGGCAAGGTAGGGCAAGCCGTTTACATGATCGCATTTTCTATAAACGACAACAAGAAAAAGAAACTTGGCAGATCGGAAGATTAGCGCCTTAGCCCGTTTTGAGAAAGAAGAGTTATGCTTTCTTTCCTTTACCGGCTGCTATCATATTCTTTGTTTTATGAGGACGTCTTTTTCCAAAAGTGCCATTCCATCTTTTTCCTTTCTTCGATTTTTTATCACCCTTACCCATAATATTAAATTGTAAGATAGACCAAAAGCAGGGAATTTGTTAGGCCATTCCCTGCATATTACAATTCCTTAATGATCTTAGTTAAGCTGATCCTGGAATCCTTTTCCTGCTTTAAATTTAGCAACATTCTTTGCAGCAATCTGGATTTCTTTTCCTGTTTGAGGATTACGACCAGTACGTGCAGAGCGTTTACTTACAGAGAAAGTTCCGAAGCCTACCAAAGTAATTTTGTCTCCACCTTGTAATGTCTTTACTACAGTATCTGTAAAAGAATCCAAAGCGGCATTGGCCTGAGCTTTTGTAATGTCGGCATCTTTCGAAATCTGATCAACTAATTCTGATTTGTTCATAACGATGTTTTAATAATGAATAAATGTACTAGCAAATATAGGGCGTTTTAGGACATATCCAAATTTTGAGCGCCCTATTATTCCCCTATAACATTCCTTGTAACGCCTTACTGGTGTGGCTTTCAGTGAAAAACACAAAAAGATAAGTATCTCTATCAAGTCTGCAACCTATTATAAAAAACTAGAAAACAATTATATACAGAACAGATAATTAATCATGTTTTATAAGCAGAGAAAAAATAAAACGGTTCACTTATAAAAATTATTTTTAAAAAAAATTTTTCACTTCTGTGAAAGATTTTTCGTTTTCCCCTCTTTCATCAGAAAAGTAAGCGCTTTTAGTTCATTAATTTCATTAAAATTAAATTATTCAGGAAGAAGGAACCGGATACTAAAAACTAATCGAATTCTAGAAATACAGGGCAATGATCACTATGAACGATTTCTGATAATATTTTCCCTCCTTGCAGATTGTTTTTCAATGCATCTGAAGCACTGATGTAATCCAAACGCCAGCCTTTATTCTTCGAACGCGCACGCGCCCTGTAGCTCCACCAACTATATTGATGGGGCGCTTGATTAAATTGTCTGAAAGAATCAAGAAAACCGGCTGAAAACCACTTATCCATCCAGGCTCTTTCTTCCGGAAGAAAGCCGGAAGACTTTTTATTTCTTACCGGATCATGAATATCTATTGCTTTATGACAGATATTATAATCACCACAAACAATTACGTTCTTCTTTTCCTTTATCAGTGGTTGAACATAGTCAAAAAACTCATCCAGCCACTGGTATTTATAAGTTTGTCGTAAATCTCCGGAGGTGCCGGATGGGAAATAGGCATTAATCAAAGTAAAATCCTTAAAATCAAGGCGGATTACTCGTCCTTCATAATCACTCTGCTCATATCCATTCCCATAAAAAACCTTTTGAGGTTCTTCTTTTGTAAAAACAGCTACGCCACTATATCCTTTCTTTTGAGCTGAAAACCAATATTGGTGATAACCCAATTTAGTTATAACTTCATAATCAATATTCTCCTTAAACGCTTTTACTTCCTGTAAACAAACAATATCTGCCGGATCGCCTGCCAACCAATCTAAAAATCCCTTTCTAATCGCAGCACGAATACCATTTACATTATAAGTAATTAACCTCATAGCTTAATCTGCTTCTTTTACTTTTGTAGCCTTATTGCTGTCTTTAATAATAGCGCCCGTTTCCTGCTGTAATCTTTGCGAAGCCTCTACCCAATTGTGAATATTAACACAGCCATTATAATCGGCATCAATTTTCAGATAAAAATCTGAGATATGTTCATTAAACCAATCATTCAAATCCTCCATTTGTTTTTTCTTAAGCACTTGCTGCTGAACACGACTATAGTCTGTTTTAAGACTCATTCTATGCGGTTCACTCCTAGATTTCAAATAAATAATACGCACTGCTTTTTGATTGGGCATCTTAGGATTGGGAGCAAAGCCTACCGGCTCCGATATCTGACCGACATCTAAAGTATCTAAGGCAAGTACAATGGAAGGATCCGGTAATTGATCCACACTCATGAAAGTAGATTGATCTTGCGGATCAGTAAACATTCCACCGGTACTTTTTGTACCATAATATCCATCATCATCACTAAATAACGAAGCAGCCTCTCCAAAAGTTAAATCTTGAGAAACTATCTGTTTTCTTATAGAATCAAGTTCTTCTGTCGCATGTTTAATATCGCTACTCGTGATAGGGGGAATTTTTAGAATATGCCTAACTTGTGCAATATTCCCTTTTCGGTGAACCATTTGAATAATATGATAACCGAACTGCGTCTTTATTACTGGTGAAATTTCTCCATCCTTCAATCTAAATGCAGCGGCAACAAAGTTAGGATCAAATTTCTTTTGTGTCCGATCCAACGTTAAAATATCTCCCCCGCTGGCTGCATCATCAGAATACAAATTCGCCAGTGTAGAAAAAGATTTATTTTCGGCCAACGCTTGTTTTTTCAAGTCTCTCAATTGCCTCATGGTATAAGAGACTACAGCGGTATCAGGATCTGGCTTAATAACAATCTGTCCCACCTCTACTTCTGATTTTAAATAAGGGATACTGTCTTCCGGAATAGCATCAAAGAAAGCC
The DNA here is from genome assembly GCA_035301605.1 of Chitinophagaceae bacterium. Classification (GTDB taxonomy): domain Bacteria; phylum Bacteroidota; class Bacteroidia; order Chitinophagales; family Chitinophagaceae; genus FW021-bin31. Next base: position 4,593 of record DATGTY010000155.1, read on the forward strand.
TTTACCTCTGTTGGTGTTATCTTTACCTGATCAATAATCTTTTGTCTCATAGCCTGAGCTAAAAGTTGCTCTTTAATATCTTCTCGATATTCATCTTTAATCTGATAAATACTTTTTCCTAAAACCTCTTCCATTTTCTCTCTGGAGCCATACATTCTTTCAAACCCGGCAATACGTCGATCCAGCTCCTGCTCAACGCGTTCATCACCAACGGGCAAACTATCTTTTTGTGCTTGAAGCACAAGCGCATTCTGAGCTAACATCTGTTCTAAAATAGCACAATTTAAATTAGGGGGTAAAGAGTCATGTTGCCTTTTCTGTTGGAGAATAGATTTTTGTAAATCACTCTTTAGAATGATTTTACTTCCAATAATGGCAATAATCTTATCTGCAGCGGGTTTATTCCCTTCAGAATATACATAAGATTGCGCATTAACAGAAGGAATACCTATCATGAAGAGAAGTGCTCCCAGCAGTATTCCTCTAATACAGTTTATCATAGTTTCAAAATTACCTGTAAT
>DATGTY010000156.1:0-2561 GCA_035301605.1 Chitinophagaceae bacterium
TTCATCATCTATTAACTCCTGTTTTGCTTTACCTCTTAGCATATTACAAATATAATCAATATTGGTTAAAAAAAGAAAGGCGATAGTTTTGGTGCTACCGCCCTTCATAACAAAATGAAATCTTAAAGGACTCAAATATACGAAATATATATAAGAATCCTTTATTATTCCTCACAATCCACTATTTCAATTTCGTTTACGTCAAGACCAAATTTGTCCGCTACTTCTTGAAGAGTTAGCTTTGTTTTGATTGGTCTAGCGTGCTTCCAAGAAACTGTTAGGTATTCAAGTTTTGCTCCTTCTAAATTATCGCTTCCTGCCCATGCTATATATTCATTATTCTTTTTACCAAAAACTGCCCTTGTTTTCCAACTTTCACCATCATCACTAACCTCCATTAAAGTATCTCCGAGGTACTCAAAACCGTTTGTGTTGACTGTGTTTTTTTCTTTTAATATGTAGTCTTCAGAAGAAAAACCCCACCCCCTAAAGATGAAATCTCCTTTACTGTCACAATATTTAGTCAGCTCTTCTGGAATGTCCGACCCTAAAAAGATGTTCATCTTTTCACTTGCAGCCCACCCTAACGGAGTGTTATACTCATCATCCCACAATTTATCCTTTTTAAACTCTTCTTCCGTTTTAAATCTGTATTTACTCATGTTTTTGGTTTTTAAATATTAAAATAATTCTTTCTGAAATGCTCTTAAAATATATATTACTTTATTTTAATTCTTTTCGCAATTGCTTCTACTGCATCAACTGTGACTGCATTCCCAAGCATTTTATACCTTTGTGTTTTAGGCACTTTTTCCACTCCTTCAACTGTTTTGAAAGTCTTTTCTTTCTTATTAATCCAAACCTGCCTTTCATAAATACCATATTCAGTCCAATTGTCAGGGAATCCCTGAAGTCTTTCGCACTCTATTTCGGTTAAGCGACGGATTTTCATATCGTTTAGCAGTACATTTACTTTGTTTTCGGTTCGATTGCTTGGTATCGTTCCCATATTCCCATCTTCATAAAAAGATCTATCTTGTTGAGAGTTATATCCTTTTCCTGAACTATCCCATTGCATATAATTTTTAGTTAAAACCACATTATCTTTCTGCACACTTGTGAGTGTGTTTGCTACACCCTTCCGATTCAGCTCTAACGTCTGTTCCTGATATTGACCTGCAATTCTTTGAGAAGGATTGTCAGGGTTCCTACCTCTAATTGCACCAACCTGTATGGTAGTCATATCGCTATGCAGCCCTCCCGAATTTCCTCCTCCTGTCAAACATCCAGCTTTTTTGGGTGCTTCAATAAACGTATCTGTAGCTTTCATTCCCCCAGCTCTCAACGTAGTGGCACTATATTTGGTTTGTGACCGTCTTTTTTCTGAACCTACCTTCTCTTTAGGTAATCTATCATCTTCTTCGATAGGAAATATTCCCGGCTCACTTCTTCCTGCAAGATGTCCAACAAGATATATCCGCTCTCTATTTTGGGGTAAAAACCACTTTGTATTAAGCAATTGCCATTCAAGTCTATAACCCCCAATGTGGGTAAAGGCTTGGAGAATTGCCCAAAAGTCTGCGCCAGCATTTGAGGAGAACGCTCCTTTAACATTTTCCCAGATAAAAACACTTGGTCTGAGCTCAGATACAAGTCTGATTGCTTCGATGATAAGGCTACTTCTTTCTCCTTCCATCCCTTTTCGTTTTCCAGCCAGTGAGAAATCTTGGCAAGGCGATCCGAAAGTGATAATGTCAGGTCTTTCAATTCCTCCTGACTGAATATGTTCAACTGGTCCTGCATAAATTGCGTCTTTAAAATTATATTTATAATTTGCGATTGCGTGTTTGTCAACTTCGCTGTAGTAATGTTTTTCTATCTCATACCCGGCACGCATGAATCCCTTTGGGAAACCTCCGATTCCAGAAAAGAGGTCTAGTATTTTTATCTTCATATCATTTCATTTTGTTATAACAAATATAAGATAAATTATCGGTTTAAAAAATGATATTAATCATTAATTGATTTTGTATTTGTTGATTACAGTCATCAAATGCCTTTATTACTTTAGAAATACCCTCTTTTTTAACCATTTCTATAAAAACGATTATATTCGTATTTATCTTATTTGGAAGTTATTTCTATACAAGTCGTAATCTCGGCTTTTTTAAAAACCTTTTCTCTTTCTTCTATGTATTTTTCTGAAAAACTTTTTTCTTTTTTACCCTTTTTCATATTATTAGTAGTTTCTATTGTTGTTTAGTGCTTTTACTCTTACTTATATACTTAATAGATAGTTTATTAGATATTATATTTATTATTTAATCCGGAAGGATAGATTTTGAGATTAAGACATATCTCCCCTAATAGAAATAGAGAAAAAAAATCTCTAAATCCAAGGGAGATAAATCTTTTTTGTTGAGTATCCGTATAGGATGAGTTTCTCGACAAAGACATCATTCACAACAATCAACGAATGAATTTCAGACTTCTTTGCATCTCCCTATCAAATCATTTCGGGGAGAGATTGTTAAGCCCCTGCACGGTTAACGGTGTCTATT
>DATGTY010000157.1:0-2741 GCA_035301605.1 Chitinophagaceae bacterium
AAAACGTCCTTTACAAACGTCCTTAAAAGTTTCGGGAATTCTGGCAATACCTCCTCAATATAAAGCCGAGGTAAGTACTTTCATTAGTGGCAATGTCAAAAACATCAAAGTAAGAGAAGGTAATCATGTAAATAAAGGACAAACATTGGCCATTTTACAACATCCAAATTACATAGAATTGCAGCAGAATTTCCAAAAAGCTGCCAGTTCTCTAACTTACTTAAAAGAGGAATTTGAGAGAAAGCAAACACTGTTTGATAAAGAAGTAGGATCTGCCAAAGACTTTCAAAAAGCAAAAGCCGACTACCAGACAGCACAATCGAGATACCGCGGATTAAATGAAAAGTTACAGTTACTAAGACTCGATCCGCAGCAAATAAAGACAGGAAAAATATTTTCTTCGATCGCGTTAAGAGCACCTATTAGTGGTTATGTTACTTCAATACATGTAAGTACAGGTCAATACGTTACTCCTCAGGAAGGCTTGATTGAAATAAGTAACAACGACCAAATATTTGCTGATTTCAAAGTATATGAACAGGATTTAGATAAAGTTAAAGAAGGCATGACCATCCATTTTGAAATGGCTAATCGATCCAATCATACCATAGAAGCAAAAGTAACCTCCATTGGCAAACAATTAGATCAAAATCACCGTGCAGTTCATATCCATGCGGATATTATAACCCCTTCTTCCAATATATTACCCGGAATGTATGTCAACGGCAGATTGGTCTCTGATAGCCTAAAGGTTCCAACGCTTCCTCATGCTGCAATTATTAGTGAGGGAACACAAAGTTTTATATTTATTGCAGATGTTAATTCGGAAACGCAGACAGACTCAGCTACCGTCTTTAAAATGGTAGAAATTGCTACAGGCACTTCCAATGAGCGTTTCACAGAAGTGAAATTATTGACAAACCTTCCCCAAGGCACACCGGTTGTTACGCAAGGCGCCTACTACCTAAAAGCCGATATGACAAAGGAACAAAATTCCCATAGTCATTAAATTGAGCTCTTGAAATAATAAGCGTATAATAGCCTCCAATTGCCCAACACTAAAAAAAGGGGAACACCTTTATGGCATTCCCCTTAAAAAGAAATAACGATTTACAGATTTAAGCCCTCAACTCACGTGTGGCTTCCATCATATTTTTCAATGCCCCTTTGGTCTCTTCCCATTTTCTGGTTTTTAATCCACAATCCGGATTGACCCAAAGTTGTTCTTTAGGGACTACTTTCACTGCTTTATGGATAAGTTCCTTAATTTCCTCTTTTGAAGGAACTCTCGGAGAATGAATATCATAAACTCCCGGACCTATATCATTTGGATAATTAAAATCAGCAAAAGCATCTAGCAATTCCATTTGTGATCGGCTGGTTTCAATGGTAATCACATCAGCATCCATTTCTGCAATGTTTGCAATGATATCATTGAATTCGGAATAACACATATGGGTATGAATCTGTGTCCCATCTTCTACTCCGGAGGCTGTAATTCTAAATGCCTCAACGGCCCAATCCAGATAAGCTTTCCAACCGGCTTTATTCAATGGCAATCCTTCCCTTAAAGCCGGTTCATCAATTTGAATAATTTTTATTCCGGCTTTTTCTAAATCCTGAACTTCATCCCGAATAGCTAAAGCAATCTGTTTACAGGTTTCTTTCCTGGGCTGATCATTACGAACAAAACTCCATTGCAACATCGTTACCGGTCCGGTCAACATTCCCTTCACCGGTTTTGTTGTTAATGATTGTGCATATTTTGTATAATAAACCGTAATATCTCTCTTTCGGCTTACATCTCCAATAATAATCGGCGGTTTCACACAACGTGTACCATAACTCTGCACCCAGCCAAATTTAGTAAAAACATATCCTTCCAATTGTTCACCAAAATATTCTACCATATCGTTACGCTCAAATTCGCCATGAACAGGCACATCTATTCCTATATTTTCCTGCCAGCGTATAGATTCCTCAATCTCTTTTTTAATAAAAGAATCATATTCCTCTGCAGAAATACGATTTTTCTTACGCGCAAATCTTGTCTTTCTAACTTCTTTTGTCTGAGGAAAAGAGCCGATGGTTGTTGTTGGAAAAACAGGTAATTTCAAGCCTTCCTGTTGCACCTTTTTCCGCCTGCTAAATACTGATTTTCTTTGGGCATCTTTTTCCGTCAGCGCAGCTACTCTTTCCTTCACCGCTTTATTATGAACTCTTTCAGACTTTTCCTTACTTTCAATAGCTCTTTTATTAGCAGCTAAAGCAGTTTGTGCCGATTCTGTGGGATGTCCGGAAGCTAAATCTACAAGCGTAATCACCTCTTTTATTTTCTGTTTGGCAAAAGCCAACCAATTCTTGATTTCAGCAGGAAGCGCTTCCTTATCTGTTTCTAAATCTAAATCACAGGGAACATGTAATAAAGAACAAGAAGGTGCAATCCAAACACGAGCTGTGCCTACCACTTTTACAATCTGCTCAATGACATCCAAAGATGAGGAAAAATCATTCTTCCAAACATTACGTCCATCAACAAGACCAAGAGAAATATTCTTATCCTGCTTCGTTATATCGGAAGCCAGAACAGCTTCTAACTGTCCGGCACCGCGCACCAAATCAAAATGAACAGTCTGTACAGGTAAGCTTAAAACAGTTTCTAAGTTAGCCCCATATTCTCGAAAATAACCTGCTAAAATAAAATGCAATTCAGGAAATTCCTGTGTTATTTTAGTATAAAC
>DATGTY010000158.1:0-5113 GCA_035301605.1 Chitinophagaceae bacterium
CGGTTTTGCCAAGCATCCGAATATCCGACAAGACAATCAGTATAACTTCTTTAATCCCAAAGTAGGTTTCAATTACAGTATGGATCAGAGAAATAGCTTTTACGTTTCTTATGCAGTAGCACATAAGGAACCCAATAGAAAAGATTTTGAAAACAACATCCAAAATACGCCGGAACCGGAACAATTATCGGATATCGAATTAGGATATGACCGAACCGAAGAAAATTATCATCTCCATGCCAATCTCTATTATATGCACTACAAAAATCAGTTGGCACTCACAGGCGAAATAAACTATTATGGAGTTTATACCCGCATCAACGTTCCTAAAAGCTATCGGGCGGGCATAGAAATAAACGGAGACATTGATTTTGCCAAAATCTTTAATTTTAGTGCTAATCTGGCGTTAAGTAAAAACAAAATCAAAGATTTTGTTGCCTATATTGACAATAATGACAATGGAGGTCAAAAGGAGATGGATCTGGGAGAAACACCGATTTCCTTCTCCCCTACCATTATATCGGGAGCTGCTCTAACAATCAATCCTTTTCAAAATTTCGATATTAGTCTGAATGGAAAATATGTCGGGAAAAGATATCTGGACAATACGGGGAGTAAAGACCGGATGCTGGACGACTATCTGACCAATGGACTAACTGTACATTATGGATGGCATCCCCAGGGCATTCAGGCCATACATTTTCGACTGAAGATTAACAATCTGTTCGATGTAAAATACGCCACCAACGGATACACTTATGCTTCTTATCAAAACGGAGAAATACAAAGTTCCAATGCTTATTTTCCACAGGCCGGAATTAACTTTTTGTTTGGCATAGATGTGTCTTTTTAACAAAACAAATAGCAAACTAAGTTCTGCTACAATTAAACCTCAATAAGTTTCTCTTAATAGATTAGAGAAACTTATTGAGGTTTAAAATATGCTTCCACACTAATGAATCTCCACATCAAATAATCGCTTTCCTTCCAGATAACCTTCCAATTTATCACCTATCTGAACAGAACCAACGCCTGCCGGTGTTCCGGTATAAATTAAGTCACCAATATTTAATGTAAAAAATTGAGAAATATATGCTATAATTTCATCTACGGAGAATATCATATTTGCAGTCAATCCTTCCTGTACTTTTTCTCCATTTTTCTGTAAACAAAAGGACAGATTAGCAAGAGAATCAAATTGATCAACAGCAAGCAATTGACCCAATACCGCTGATTGATCAAAAGCCTTAGCTATTTCCCAAGGATGTCCTGCTTTTTTAAGTTTTGTTTGTAAATCTCTGGCTGTAAAATCAATACCAAGGCTCAACTGGTCATAATATCTATGTGCAAACTTTTCCCGAATCCCTTTTCCATTTTTATTCATCCGGATGACCAACTCACACTCATATTGCAAATTTTCAGTAAAGCTCGGATAATAACAATGGTCTATCGGTTTCAACAATGCATTTTTAGGTTTCATAAAAATGAGCGGTCGCTCCGGAACGGCATTCTTCAATTCTCGGACATGTGCCACATAATTTCGTCCCACACAAAAAATCTTCATAGCTAAAAAAATAAGTGGAGGTTACCGGGTTCGCACCCCTGCCGGCAGGCAGGGGTGACCTTTAATGGTCACCTATTAATAAATTCAGTATCCCAAAAAGCTCCAGAACTTCTATCTCTGCCTTTGTGGAGGTTACCGGGTTCGAACCGGTGACCTTTACGCTGCCAGCGTAACGCTCTAGCCAGCTGAGCTAAACCCCCAAATTACTACGACGCAAAAATAGTTATTTTTTGGAAAGCACAAACCAATTTTTCTAAATATCTTTGTATCAATGAAAAAGATTTTAAATCAGATACTCAGGCTGTTCTTCTTAAAAAAGAGAGATCCCAATGCATCCAGAACGACGAATGTAAAAGTAATGAACTGGATGAACAGAATAGCTATTCTCACCTTTATCGTCTGCATCATCATTATGCTGGTTCGATTTTTCAAACATTAACCTTATCTTTCTCTAGCAGATGTATTGAGGCTTATATTATCCATGCAACTGCTTATTTTTTCTTACTTTTGGAATCATTCTTTTAACTAAAGTCGCTCCAAATGTCTGATTCTCTCAAACAACGCTTTCTTCAATATATTCATACGCATCATTTAGTTCAAAAAGGGAATAAAACGCTACTTGCAGTGAGTGGAGGTGCGGATTCCGTGCTTTTATGCGAATTATTCTATCAGTCAGGACTTACATTTGGAATAGCACATTGCAATTTTCAGTTAAGAGAAAAAGATGCAGATGAAGATGCCGACTTTGTAAAACGATATGCTCAGGAGAAAGAAATTCCTTTTCATGTCATCCGATTTAACACAGAGAAGGAAGCACTAAATCACAAATTATCCATAGAAGAAACTGCCAGGAATTTACGCTATACATGGTTTGAAAAAATCAGAAAGGAACATGGTTATCATTTTATAGCTACTGCCCATCATAAAAATGACAACGCAGAAACTTTATTATTCAATCTCTTTAGAGGAACAGGAATCCATGGGCTACATGGCATTCAACCCAAAAGAGAAAAAATCATTCGCCCCCTTCTGTTTCTTTCCAAAGCGGAAATACTAAATTATTTCAAAACCAATAACCTTCTTTTTAGAGAAGATAAAACAAACAAACAATCAGATTACACCCGCAACTTTATAAGAAATAAAGTTATTCCTTTAACGGAAAGCCGCTTTCCTCATTTAATTGAGAATCTAAACAATAATATTCAACGCTTCAACGAAGCAGAAATATTGTACAATAAAGCACTCCAAAGCGAAATTAACCAGCTAATTGAAAAAAAAGAAGAAGAAATTTATATCCCTATCAGAAAACTACTAAAATGTACTCCCCTATCCACCATTGCATTCGAGCTATTTAAAAACTATCATTTCAGCTACGAACAATCCCAACAAATCATTGCTCTTGCAGATAGTCCTTCCGGAAAAGTCATCAAGTCCTCTACCCACCAGCTACTTAAAGATCGCAATTGGTACATTATCAGTCCAATTGCATCAAAACACAAACAACACATTTTGATAGCGGAAGAAGACAAAAAAGTCATGACAGAAGATCTAAAACTCTTACTATCACAAAACACACTCAAAGACAATTTCATTCCTAAGAATGAAAATATAGCCATCTTAGATTATAATAAAATTGATTTTCCATTGGTATTGAGAAGATGGAGGAAAGGCGACTATTTTTATCCTTTAGGGATGCAAAAAAAGAAGAAATTAAGCCGTTTCTTTATCGATAAAAAATACACCCTCAATCAAAAAGAAAACAAATGGATACTTACCTCAGGACAAAAAATCATTTGGATAGTAGGTACGCGCATAGATGATCGATTTAAAATTACAAAGCATACAAAAAAAATATTGGAGATTACAGCCATTAAAAAATAGCATCCGGAAACTCCCATTTATTTAAAAATTTACCCGCCGGAGAGGAGTGCATTCACAAAGTGAGGCACAATTTCGGGTAAAACGACAATCGTATAAATCACACCACAAATGGCGCCCCAGAAGTGGGCATTATGATTAATATTTCCACCTCCTTTTTTATCCATATATAAACAGAAAAGCAAGAATAATCCCCCAAAGATGAAGGCCGGAATTCCTATAGGGATAAGAAAAATATAAATTTTAGACCAAGGAGCGAATAAAATACTCGAAAAAAGAACCCCGGAAACAGCTCCCGAAGCCCCCAATGCACGGTATTCATAATTATTTCTGTATTTAAAATAGGTTGGCAAATCAGCAGCAATCATAGACAAAATATACAATCCGATATAATATCCCGATCCCAGATTCACACGCAACACCTGCTCCGCGATTCTACCAAAGTAATATAACGTAATCATATTGAATATCAGATGCATCCACCCGCCATGAACAAATCCCGAAGTAAGAAAACGATAATACTGCTTTTTCTCCTTAATAATAGCCGGCCAAAAAAGCAGCTTCTCCATCTCTCCTTCTTTATAAAAAGCAGTCAGAGAAATCAATCCCGTAATAATTATAATAACAACAGTGACATTCATATGGGGAACAAATGTAGTTAAAGATGATGATATGGTTGATGATTCAGAATAGAAAATGCACGATAGATTTGCTCCACCATAATAAGACGTACAATTTGATGGGGAAAAACGAGCGCAGAGAGGGAAACCACTTTCAAAGATTTTTGCAAAACTTTATCATCCACACCATAAGCGCCTCCTATTAAAAACACCAAAGTTTTATCAGAAGCCAATTGACGAGTTGCTATAAATTTTGAAAGACCTACAGAAGATAAAGACTTTCCTTTTTCATCCAGTGTTACCAAAGTTTGATTGGTCGTCAATTTTTCAAAAACAACTTCCGCTTCCTTCTTCTTTAAGTCCTCCGGCTTCAATTTACCGTTTTTTTTCCCGACAGAGAGAATTTTCATTTCAAATGGGGCATAATGTTTTATGCGCTTTGTGAAGAGTTTTACTCCCTCATCCACATAACTTTTATTCTCTTTCCCAAAAGTCCAAACTTCGATTTTCATAAATTAATTTGAGACTAAGATAAAATCGTTTTGCCAAATAAAAAAAAGAGCCTAAATTTGCAGCCATTCGAATAAGGACAAGCCTCCGTGGCTCAACAGAATATCTGCAGGAAGCACTTGAAAGAGTGCAAGTCCGAGTATTTTAGTTCTGAATACGAATTGATATAATGGCTCCGTGGCTCAACTGAATACCTGCAGGGAGCACTTGAAAAGAGTGCTAAATTGGTAGTTAGGTTGAAACATGGATATATAAAATGGCTCCGTGGCTCAACTGAATAGAGCACTTGACTACGGATCAAGAGGTTCCAGGTTTGAATCCTGGCGGAGTCACTTAATAATCAGGCAGTTATAGGCACTTTGCTTTTAACTGCTTTTTTATTTGATACACATTTTGATACACAAAATTCAGTTTTAAATGTGGATAATTAATTCAAATTGCTGCAAAATTTATTTCTGATTAAAGGTAATCCCCAATAACCAGAAGCAATTGTTTCCAATTCTGTATATTCGCTTTCTAAGCCTAAAACAGAAGCAATGAG
>DATGTY010000159.1:0-10836 GCA_035301605.1 Chitinophagaceae bacterium
ATATTTATTCCATTCTCCTCACAAGTATCCATGATTTCATTGAGGAAAAAAGCTAAATTTTCGCGCAACCCATCGCGACCAATTTCTTTATAAGTCTTAATACTCCTTAATAAACCTTCTTTTGTAGCAGAAGCCTCTCCGGGAACCCCCATAAGGATATCATCAGAAAGTTTTCTCAGCTTTGCATTATCATATATTTTAAAACGTTCTTCGGCTACGGACAATACAGAAGGATTATAATCAGCTGCAGCCCCCTTCCGTTCAATAATAAAAACATCAAAAACCGCTAAATCAACCCAGTCAAAGCGTAAAGCCTTGGAACCATTTGCTAATTCAAAATCCAATTGCGTACGGGTCCAGTCCAATACGGGCATAAAATTATAGCAAACAGTTTTAATCCCACAGGTAGCCAGATGACGCAGCGTTTCTTTATATTTTTCTATATACCCTTTATAATCTCCACTACGTGTTTTAATATCCTCATGTACATTCACACTCTCTACAACATCCCAGGTTAATCCGGCAGCTTCAATGGTATCTTTTCTATGCTTTATTTCCTCTATAGTCCACACCTGACCATGTGGCACTTGATGTAAAGCCGATACAATTCCTGATGCACCTGCCTGTTTCACATCCTGCAACGTAACCGAATCTTCCGGTCCATACCAACGCCAGGTTTGTTTTAATTTATTGTTCAAAATTTTATGGTTTTATGGTTATATGGTTGTATTGTTAAATGGCCAATAGCCAACAGCCAATGGCCAATGGTCAATGGTCAAATAGAACGCTGATTTTTATGATTTTCGATGATACAAAATTTCTAAACCTCACACTCCAAAGAAAGCATTAAATCCGCCATCTACCATCACGGTTTCGCCCGTTACAAATTTTGACGCATCGCTCATCAAATAAATCACTGTACCATCCAGCTCTTCTGTTTTTCCTAACCGGCCATAAGGCGTTCCATTCACAATTTTCTGGGCTCGATCAGCATAACTTCCATCTTTATTTAATAGCAAATCTTTATTTTGTGTAGTCAAAAAGAATCCGGGAGCAATTGCATTTATACGCATACGATCTCCATAACGTTGTGCCAATTCAATAGCCATCCACTCTGTATAACTTTCTATAGCACATTTTGCCATTCCATACCCCATCACACGTGTCAATGGCTTTTTCCCGGTAATAGAAGACACATTCAGAATAACACCTTCTTTTCGCTTCGCCATTTCTGCGGCAAAAATCTGTGTAGGAATCACCGTTCCATATAAATTTAAATCCAAGGCCTTCTTCAGGTCACTTATTTTTAAGGAAAATAAATCCTGGTCAGGCATCACTACAGATTCGGGAATATTTCCGCCTGCAGCGTTAATCAAACCATCAACCTGTCCCCATTTTTCCAAAATCGTCGTTTTGGCATTCTCCACTTGCTTTTCCTCCAATACATCTGTTATTACCGCAATGACTTCTCCTCCATTTGCTTCAATTTCTTTCACTTTTTCATCCGTCTTTTTCTCATTTCTTCCGAGGATAGCGATTTTAGCTCCTGCATTAGCCAGAGCCGACGCCCAAGAACCACCCAGAACACCGGTCCCCCCTGAAATTACAATAACCTTACCTGTTAAATCAAACTGTGCTAACTTGCCCATATTTTATATACAATTTTATTTCAAAATACAAACGTTTAAGGAAAACGTTTGCATAAAGGTATTACATTTTTCCTTCTTTTTATAAACTTCCCGTTAAAGTTTACGAAAGTAGCCCCTTTTTATGTAGAAGAACGAACAATCAATTTAGTAGGAATCAATTCTTCCTGTTGTTTTTGAACAACACTCTTTTGTTGCACCAGCTGGAGTATAGCTTTTGCAGCAGCAGCTCCCATATCTGTAGGATACTGCTCTACAGAGGTCATAGCCGGTTCAATAATTTCTGTTCTCGGGTCATTAGAATATCCAATAATTTTAATATCTTCAGGGATTTTTAATCCTAATTTGCGCACATATTGATGCACTTCAATAGCTGTTGTATCATTTGCACAAAAGACTCCATCCGGATAAGGTTTTGTCGAAAACAACTCCTCACATGTTTTTACTGCATTATTTTTAGTCAGTAAATGATTAAATTCCCTATTTTTATTTAATTTGATATGATTATCCTCAAGTGCTTTTATAAATCCGGCTCCACGATCCTGATACAAATTACAAGTCTGCAAACCATTAATAAAGGCAATATTCTTACACCCTCTTTCAACTAAGAAATTACCAGCATCCCAACCACCTTCGTAATCTTTTCCCCGGATAATCCGAGCAGGAAAATCTCTTGGCACACGATCATAAAAGACCAATGGGATTTGATGCTTGGTAAAAATATCAAAATGGGAAAAATCTTCTGTAAACATGGTAGATGATACAATCACTCCATCCACTCGGGAATCAAAAAGCGTATTCACTAATTCTTTTTCCAATTCTACCGAATCATTAGATTGACAAACAATCACGTTATATCCTGAAGCATGAATTGTATTTTGAATAGCCGTAACGATAGTAGATTGAAAAAACATAGATACTCTGGGAACAATAAGTCCGATAATATCTGATTTTTTACTCCTCAAGCCGGCGGCCAGAGAGTTTCTTCTATACCCCATTTTTTGCGCCATCTTTTTCACCTTATCTTTGGTTTTCTGGCTAATATGAGGATTATTTTTTAATGCTCTGGAGACCGTGGAAGGAGATACGTGCAGCTCTTCTGCGATATCTACTATGGTACTAGAATGTTGTTGTTTCATCTAATATTAAGAATTGTAGTCGAGGATATTTTAATCTAAAATAGCCAAAATTATCAAAAAAAGAGAATTCCGAGCAATTTTTCAATAAATAGATGCGCCAATTTATCCTATTTAACGTCAAAAAAAGAATAAAAATACCTAATTTCGGCTCAAATACGGTTTGCAATAATCAAAGTATATTTATCCTTTTTCCCCCATGCAAATTGTGCTAACTTTGCAGATTAAATATTTAACAGTGTGAGTGGTTCTAAACAAAAAAAATTCCTAGATGTAAGTCTGCTCAAACGGATTTTCAGTTATGCACTTCCTTATAAAAAGCAATTTATAATTAGTGTCGTTCTAGCCGTGCTATTAGCACTTATTGCCCCTGCACGCCCTTATCTAATTCAAGTGACTGTCGATAAATATATCACGAATGAATTGGTAAGAATGGTGGTGTATATCACGTTGCTCCAAATAGGCTTGCTACTCATACAATCCTTCTTTCGCTTTGGACTCACCTATTGGTCCAAATGGCTGGGACAAGCCATCATTAAAGATATGCGAAAAGAGACTTACAATAAAATATTAGGTTTAAATCTCAGATTTTTCGATCGCAAACCTATAGGAACATTAACTACCCGAACTATTAATGACATTGAAGCTATTAACAATATTTTTGCTAATGGAATTATTTCTATCGTAGCCGATATTTTGATGATTTTGGCCATATTAACTATTATGTTGGTGACTGATTGGCGGCTCACCCTCATTGCCATTAGTCCATTTCCCATCCTTATCATCGCAACTTACCTCTTCAAAGAGAGCGTCAGTAAATCATTTTTCAGAGTACGTAATGCCATTTCTTCTCTTAATGCCTTTGTACAAGAACATCTTTCGGGAATGTTCATCGTTCAGGCTTTTTCTTCAGAAAAAAGAGAACATGAAAAATTTAATAACATCAATACAAAACTTAGAGACGCCAATGTTAAAGCTGTTTTTGCCTATGCCGTATTCTTTCCTGTTGTAGAGATAGTATCGGCTATGGCACTGGGATTACTCGTTTGGTATGGCTCCCGCCAGGTCTTATTTGAAGCCGGCTCCATTGGCATTATCATTGGTTTTGTATTGTATATTAACATGCTGTTTCGTCCGCTCAGGAGTCTTGCTGACAAATTCAACACGCTGCAAATGGGGATGGTAGCGGCAGAACGGGTTTTTAAAATACTGGACAACAAAGATGAAATGCCGGATAATGGTACACAGGCTCCCAAAGAAATTGAAGGAGATATTGTTTTTGATAAAGTTTGGTTTGCATACAAAAGAGAAGAATACGTTCTTAAAGATATTTCTTTCCACCTCAAACCCGGAGAAACCATGGCAATAGTCGGTGCTACCGGTTCCGGAAAGACAACCATGATCAGCATTCTTAATCGGCTTTATGAAATTCAAAAAGGGCAGATTCTAATTGATGGTATGGAACAAAGAGATTACACTTTAGACTCCTTACGGAGCCACATGGGAGTAGTTTTACAAGATGTATTTTTGTTCTCGGGATCTGTTTTAGAGAATATCACGCTCAGAAATCCGAATATCTCCAAAGCCCGTGTCATAGAAACGACCAAAATGATAGGAATGCATGATTTTATCATGCAACTCCCGGGAAATTATGATTTCAATGTAATGGAACGCGGAGGCATGCTTTCTTTAGGACAACGACAATTGATTTCCTTTATCCGCGCACTGCTTTACAATCCTTCTATTTTGATTTTGGATGAGGCAACCTCCTCTATAGACACAGAATCGGAAGAGTTAATACAGGATGCGACCGATAAGCTCATACATAATCGTACCGCCATCGTTATTGCACACCGGTTATCCACCATTAGCAAAGCTGATAAAATACTGGTTATGAATAAAGGAGAAATTATAGAAGCAGGAGATCATAAATCTTTATTGGATCAAAAAGGTGCTTACTATCATCTGCATGAAATGCAATTTAAAACACGTGCAGGAGTCTAAAGACTCAACTATTTCAAAAGAATATAAATCTTTTGAAATAACAATACTGATTATTCTCATTTCTATAGTCCATCCCACTAAATTCGATTTTTAAAATGCTTTTGTAACTTTACTCCTATAAAAAATGCTTACATGACAATAAAAACAACCTTATTTACAACATTTTCTGTTTTCTTATTCTCCTTTTATGCCAACAGTCAATCTATTTATATCCCGAGAAATGTAAAAGCAGCTTATGAAAACGGCACCCGCTCAAAAGATGGCAATCCAGGAAAACACTATTGGCAAAACCATGGAAAATATGACATACAAATTACTGCGCTGCCTCCCGACAGAACCATAAAAGGGAAAGAGACCATCACTTATTACAATGAAAGCCCCGACACCTTAAAACAAATTGTGTTAAGACTCTGGCTTAACTTTCATAAACCGCAATCTCCCCATTTGGGGTATATGAGTCTAAAGCGACTAAATGATGGCATTCAATTGAACAAAATAAAAGTAAATAATCAACCTTACGCTGTAAGCGATTTAAGTGGAAGTTTTACAGCCAAAGCAATCAAACTAAACACCCCATTACAACCAAATGATTCCATACAACTTTCTATAGACTGGCAATACGAAATTTCTCTAACTAGTGGTAGAGAAGGAATGATTGATTCCACCACTTATTATCTGGCTTATTTCTTTCCAAGAGTAACTGTATATGATGATTACAATGGATGGGATCGACTGGATTTTACCGGTTATCAGGAATTTTATAATGATTTCAATGATTATACTTTTTCTGTTACTGTTCCTAAAAATTATTTGGTTTGGGCTACCGGTAAATTTTTAAATCCGGAAGAAGTGCTTCAGCCTAAATATCTCCAAAGACTTGAAAAATCTTATGCTTCTGATCAAGTTATTCACATTGCAACCAAAGCAGATTTACGAAACAAAGAGATCACTAAACGAACACCTACCTCCACCTGGAAGTGGAAAGCGGATAATGTAACTGCCCTCGCCATTGCAATAAGTAATCATTACAATTGGGATGCCAGCAGTATAGTCATTAATGATAAAACGGGAAAACGTGTAAACATGCAGGCGGCTTATAATGATACTGCAAGAGATTTTCATCAAATGGTGGACTTTGGAAAGCAAGCCTTACACTGGTTCTCCAATAACTTACCCGGTATTCCTTATCCTTATCCTAAAATGACAGCAATACAAGGATTCGCCGATATGGAATATCCCATGATGATTAATGATGCCACAACGGATGACCCCGCTTTTTCACAGTTTGTTGCTAATCATGAGATTGCCCATACCTACTTTCCTTTTTTCATGGGAACCAATGAAAGCAGATATGCCTTTATGGATGAGGGCTGGGCTACCACATTTGAGTATCTCATCGGTATTCATCAAATTGGTAAAAAGAAAGCCGATCAATGGTATAAAGATTTCAGGGTAAAAAAATGGATTAATGACCCGTCGCAAGAAGAACAAATCCCCATTATCACCCCCTCCAATCAACTTAGAAACATGGCCTACGGTAGCAATGCCTATGTCAAACCATCACTTGGTTATCTGGCATTAAAAGATATGCTTGGAGATAAAGTTTTCAAAAAATGTTTACAAGGGTATATGTATCGTTGGCATGGGAAACACCCGAATCCATGGGATTTTTTCTTTTCCTTTAATGATTTATCAGGCAAAAACCTGAATTGGTTTTGGAAGAGCTGGTATTTCTCTCATGGATACATTGATCTAAAACTTTCTAAAATCAGAAAAGAAGGTAGAAAATATACGGTATCTATCCAAAATATCGGGGGGCTTCCTAATCCTTTCAACCTCCTCATTACCTACCAGGACGGAACTACAAAAAGAAAACATTTTACATCAAAAATCTGGAAGAAAAATCTACGCCTTACTCTGATCGAACTAAAATCAAAAAAAGAAATGAGTAGTTTGAAAATTGAAACAGGCATCTGGATGGATGCAAATCCTGAAGATAACTTGAAGAAGCTCTGATATCAAATTTATTCTTTGTTTCAAGCACAGCATCATTGTTCAATATGATGTTGTGCCCAGTGTCGTAAAGTAGAGATTGCCGTATATAATACACCAGCTGCTCCGCGAAAGTTCCCCGAACCTGTAGCTTTTCCATCAATCGTGTACCATTCATAAAAACCTTTATTTTTTATAACTCGGTTAATCATCGGTAATATTTCTTTATAAGCTTCCTCCACATAACCATTTTTCACCAACGCAGTAATCATCCTGGCACCAAACCAGGTCCAGTCACCTCCATTTTGATAACCATAAGGATACATGCCTTCGTTTTTGAAAAACCCTTTTGGATAAGGAGGATAAACGGTTAACCCGATAGACATCGCTCCAGAAGCTATTACATTCCGCAGCATTTGGTTATTGACGATCTCTATTTCCTTTTTATTTAGCAGTCCGGCTTCAATAGCAATGGCGGTTCCTCCGTGATAATCAATTTTATTTTCATCAAAAAATGCGGGGAAAGGAGAGCCATTCAGATAAATATGGGGAATGAATTTCTGGTTCTTTTTATCCCACAAATATTTGCGAATATTTTTTTCAATCTGTCTTCGTATTTTTTCCCAATGGCTATTTTGTGGCAATAGTTCTAAGTAATCATTCAATGCAATGACCAGCATGGCATTGTCATAGATGTCAATCGCCAGATGACTGCTGCTGTCCATTCGTACTCCCCAGGGCGTTTCCGGTTGTACATCGCCCCAATCCACGGTAGAGGCTCCATAGATTAATCCATATTTGGGCGCATAGCGTTTGGTCATTAAAAATTGTAATGCGTCCGACATCCTTTCGTCAATTGTTTTTCCGGCAATGACTTCAGAAAGGAAAGCAGTATCTTTTGTTGCTTTTATATATTTATAAACGGCCTGAATGAGCGAAGTTTCCTGATCGGTTTCTACCGTATTTTTATGGCCGGAAAATTGAGGAGCATTTTTACTATAAATGTAATCATATCCCCCATTGGCTTTGCTTTTAGGAATATAACCGTCAATAATATTGCCATCTTTACCCTGCATCTGAAAAAATACACATATCCGCTTTTTTACAGAATCCGCAGGCATAATTTTGCAGGAAAGCGTAATAAAAGTATTAAAATCTCGGATCCAGACTTCTCCATAACTATTACCCGCATTAAAACCTGTCTTCACAAGACCTTCTGCCATGGTTTTTACCTTTTGGAGAGAAGGATCAGCAAGTATTTTCTCAGCAAGAGCTTTATTCTGTTGCGAAAAGGCGCTATAACTAACCCCCGTCAGCAACAAAAATAAAACATAATATTTGACAGTATTTCTCATTGTTCAAAGCAGTCTATTTTTTGTTGGAAGGATTATACACCTTATTACCCCAGTTTTTATTTGGCGTAGCTCCCATTTGTAATATTAATTCTCCACCTTTTAATAATTCACTTGCAGGGAAGAAAGGCGAATCTAATGCTTTGCCGTTCAGTGTTGCGCTTTGAATATATTTATTTTTACGAGAAGCGCCTTTGGCAACAATGGTAAATGTTTTTCCTCTACCAAAGCGATTCCCTAAATCAATGGTTATCTTTTTATACAAAGGACTGGCAATCTCATAAACAGGCTGGGCACTAGCCCCTCCATCCGTTTGAAAAAGTCCTATGGCTGCCATGACAAACCAGGCACTCATCTGTCCCTGATCTTCATCGCCCGGATAAGCATCGGCCAGACCATAACCATAAAAACGTTCTAAAATAGCCCGGCTCCACTTCTGAGTAAGCCAGGGTTTACCGGCATAGTTGAATAAGAAAGCAAAATGCATAGATTGCTGATTCCCCTGCACCACAGGAAAGTCCCAATACTGGTCTCCCGGAGAATTGAAACGCCAGGGATAGCTTTGTTTAAATCCCCATTCCAGCCTTTCCAAAAAATTATCTTTACCTATCCAGTCAATCAAGCCGGGAATATTTTGTGGAACAAAATAAGTCAGTTGCCAGGCATTCCCTTCTACATATTCTTTGTTTGCCCCCGAACGAAAAGGGTCAAAATCAGGCGACCATGTTCCATCTGATTTTTTCATACGAGCATATCCTATAGTCGTATCAATAGCATTTTTCCACCAACTTCCCCTTTCAGAAAACAAATGATAATCTTCCGTTTTGCCAATGGCTTTTGCCAGCTGGGCTACCGTCCAGTTATCATAAGCATATTCCAGCGTGTTAGAAAAGCGTCCTTTATCATAGGGTACATAATGATATTTCAGAAAAGCATCCAAGTCCCGATTACCGGCAAGCCCTTTCCCGATTTTCCAGGCAGGCTTCGTTTCCATTTTTCTCACTGCTTCATAAGCTTTTTCCACATCAAAATTTCTAATTCCCATCTGATAAGCACTCACAATAAGCGGAATTTCATGTTCTGCTACCATAACGGGAATATACTCCATACCGGCAGGACCTTTCGCCAAAGCGCCATTCGCATCATACATAGCCAGTTGGGATCTTACCCAACGAGAAGACCATTCAGGAGTCACCAAGTTCCAAAATTGATTCAAATTCCAAAAGGTATTCCAAAAAGCATCGCAACCCAATGCCACCGCATCCGAATCTTTTAGTTTTTGTACTTTTTCTGTAGCATCAACCCATTCCCCATTTACATCACTAAAGATATTTCTACCTGCTAATGCCCGATAGAAGTTTGTATAAAACCGCATCTTTTCCCGCCGGTCAGAAGTGCCAATTTTAATCCTGTCCAAAAGATTATCCCAAGTAGCTACATTATTTTGTCTGACTGCATTAAAATCCCATCCAAATGGTTTTATAATTTCCTGTTGTAAATTTTCTTTAGCATTTTCTATACTGACATAAGAAATACCGGTTCTCACCTGAACAACAGAATTTTTATTTGCCCTTCGACTTCGCTCAGGGCGAGTATTAAATTCAACAAATACTCCTGCCTTCTTAGGGTTTTTAGCTTTTAATTGCGAGACATTTCTCTTTATGGTACTATCCTTCCAATAACCAAAGTCTTTAATAGGTTGATCAAACTCCATGACAAAATGAATAGTATAATTCTGATCTGCATCTTTGCTCCAAACATGGGCAGATTCCTGTTTACTATAACCTTCAATGGTATGGTCGTTTATTTTCTTAACCTTTACCTCTTGAATTTTATAGCTGTATTCTGCGGGTGTCATAAAATTGACGACTATTCTTGAAGGTGTTTCTTTAGCATTCGTCGAAGGATAGGTATATCGCTGAAAACTGCATCGTGTAGTAGCAGTCAGTTCTGCGGTGATGTCATAATCGGTTAAATGCACCTTATAGTAACCCAATGGTGCTTCTTCTGTGGATTTATCAATACGTGACCGATACCCGCTATCGGGATGGTCTTGATCTCCTATCCTGGTAACCAACGGTCCATTGACCGGCAACATAGACAAACCGGACATGGTCCATTCATGGATATGACTAAATCCACCTATACTTTCAAAAATGGGATCATAACCGCTTTGCCAACCTGAATTTTGATTATCCGGACTGATTTTTACCATACCAAAAGGCATCCACGGCCCGGGCGCAATCATCCAACGAGAATGCGCTGTTCCCATCATCGTATTGACATAACCGGCAGGGGTAATTTTTTTCTGTGGAGATCGTTCTGTTACCCCACGTCGCACAACCCGATCGTCTATTTTTATTTCATAATGACTTTTTTGATTGCCTTTAACCGCCGGCATAGGTGCTTCAAATACATACCTATCTGCTTCAAGCTTCTTGCGAAAAATTTCCTTTCCATCTAAAAAAGCAGTGAGTACCGGATTTCCAGTGAGATATTGAACGTCTACCAAAAGTGGTTGCTTTTCTTGTCCATCTTCTTCTATTTCATAACCAGCCGGTTTTACATTCCGCACAAAAGCTGATTCCGGCTTTGTTATCTGTGTTTCCTGAGGACCACGAAGATTGATATAATCAAATATCACCCAAGATCCTCTCAAAATAGTGATGCTTACCTGATTGCCACCTCTTTTTAAAATTGTAGAAG
>DATGTY010000160.1:0-2887 GCA_035301605.1 Chitinophagaceae bacterium
GTTGAAAATAATGTTCAAAAAGAATTAGCACACATTGAAGCCTACTTAAAAAAACACAAATTCGCAGCAATAGGAGAAATAGGATTGGATTTTTATTGGGATACGACCTATAAAGAACAACAAATAGAAGTTTTTAAGAAAGAAATAGATTTAGCACTTGCTTACGACCTCCCAATTGTTATACATGCAAGAAACTCACTGGATGAATGCATAGAAATTGTTCAAGCTAAACAGAACGGGCATCTTAAAGGGATTTTCCATTGTTTTTCCGGCACCTTAGAACAGGCAAATAAGATTATAGATTTAGACTTCCTCATGGGAATCGGAGGAATTGTCACATTCAAAAATGCAAATCTTCCTAAAATAATCAAAGACATCAATATAAAATACTTGGTATTGGAAACAGACTCGCCCTATCTTGCTCCTACGCCACATAGAGGAAAACGCAATGAAAGCAGTTATATTCCGCTTATTGCGGAAAAAATAGCCGAAGTTCAGGGCATAAGTATGGGAGAGGTGGCAGCAGTAACTTCAGAAAACGCACAACAGCTTTATAAACTATAATGACAGCTCTTCATGCAGCAAATTAGAGATAACGCAAGCCGAATCTTAATCATTTACACCGGCGGAACAGTTGGAATGGTCTATGATAAAAGATTGCAAACCTTGCGACCTTTCGAGTTTACGGAACTCCAGGATCGCATTCCGGAAATGTATAAATTAGGTTATCACTACTTCGTACATTCCTTCAAAACGCCTATAGATTCCTCAGATATGAATCCGGATATATGGATAAAAATCGTTGAAATTATAGCACAAAATTATAATCACTATGATGGCTTTGTAATACTCCATGGAACAGACACCATGGCTTATACTGCCTCTGCCTTAAGTTATTTATTAGAGAATTTGAGTAAGCCTGTCATACTCACCGGCTCTCAGCTGCCTATAGGAGAAATCCGTACCGACGCCAGAGAAAATATAATCACGGCACTGGAAATTGCAGCTAAAAAAGGTGCAGACGGACTTCCGCTCGTACCGGAAGTAGGTATTTTTTTCGATTTTAAATTATTTAGAGGTAACCGAGCCAAGAAGTACAACGTTGAAAAATTCAAAGCTTTCCATTCCATGAATTATCCGGCATTGGCAGAGGCAGGAGTAACAATAAAATATCAGGAAGAGGCCTGCCTGCCCCAGCCCCATAAACCGCTGGTGGTTCATAAAGCATTAGATAAGAATATCGCAGCACTTCGGTTATTCCCCGGAATTTCACAAAATATAATCGAAGGAATTATTCATTCTAAGGAGATAAAAGGAATTATTTTGGAAAGCTTTGGCGCCGGCAATACCCCTACCGCGCCTTGGTTTCTTCAAACTATTAAAAAGGCCATAAATAATGGAAAGATTGTTTTAAATAATTCTCAATGTGGTGGCGGCTCTGTCTCACTTGGACAATATGAAACCAGCAAATATCTAAAAGAAATCGGTGTCATTTCAGGCTTTGACATGACCTTCGAGGCAGCCGTAACCAAATTGATGTTTGTTCTGGGTTTGAATAAATCATATGAAGAAACGAAATCCTTACTACAAAAACCATTAAGAGGAGAATTTACATTACCATCATGAGGGCATCATCAATTACCTCATCCGACTTTATCTTCTATTGACAAAGTTATCCAAACTTATTTTGCCAGACCCCAATAGCAATAGGGAAACATATCCTGCTAAAAAGAGAAAAGGCAATTGTGCTTCTCCAATAATTTGCCAGCTATGCGCCAAAGATATGGCTACCAACATATTAACAATGAGTATAACAGCTGCCACACGTGTAAATAATCCCAAAATAATAAGGATACTACAAATAAATTCTGCTATAATTACCAATATAAGAGAGAATTGTGGTCCCAAAGACATAAAATCTACAAAACGCTCCTGCTTATCCGAAAAGTGCATTACTTTTCCCCATCCATGTCCCAAAAACATGACAAAACCAAGCGATAACCTGAGGGTTAAAGTGGCCAAATTAAATGAAGGCCGAGAATAAGTTGGAATCAATGTTTGTTTCATAAATCTTCATTTTCTAAGTAAGATCGCGATCTTTAAGATAAGTAATGACATCTTCCTTCGGAATCTCCTCTTGCTGTCCGTCCTTCATATTCTTCACACTGACTGTTCCTGCAGCCAATTCAGCTTCTCCAATAACGCCCACATAAGGGATCGCCCTCTTATTGGCATACTTCATTTGTTTCTTAAACTTCACCGCATCAGGATAAATCTCAGCAGGAATATTTTCCGCTCTCAATTTATTCAACAAACTATAAATAGAAGAGACGCTACCCGGCTCCACCTGAAGAAAAAGGATCTGGGTCGATTGCGCAACCATTTCCGGAAAAAGATCTAGCTCTTCCATAATGTCATAAATTCTATCTATACCAAAAGAAATACCTACTCCGGAGAGCCCTTCTACCCCAAAAAGCCCGGTCAAATCATCATAACGACCTCCGCCTCCAATACTACCCATCTTGACAGATTTAGGTGCTTTCACTTCTATAATGGTTCCTGTATAATAATCCAAGCCACGCGCAAGCGTTGGATTTAATACCGGTTCCTCATAGAAAGAATAATACGTATTCTCCAAGACTTCTCTAAGTTCAACAATTCCCAATTGAGCCGTTTCAGAATCTTTTAATAAGGTCTGTAGTTGATTTAATTTTTCTTCATTATTTCCGGAAATCTCTAAAAAACTTACAACAGAAGCTATTTCTCCTGCACTAAAGCTTCGTGCAGTCAACTCCTGCCGGACGCCCTCCATTCCGATTTTGTCCAGTTTATCGATGGAGATGGTCAAATCCGTTAATTGTTCGGGTTTCCCAATCACTTCAGCTAA
>DATGTY010000161.1:0-4800 GCA_035301605.1 Chitinophagaceae bacterium
AGAAAATCAATTTTTGCCGTTTATCATAAACGAAAAAATGATGAAGAAATCTTAAATCAACCAATCTCATTAAGACAACGCAGTATGAGACTTATTGTAAAAGGTCGGCAATTTATCCATTACTGGGATAAAGACAATAAAAGCTAATTTCTTCCTTACTAAGAAGCTTTCTTCTTGCGTTTACTAGCTTCATACTCTTCTTTACCACTATGTAAATGTCTTTCTGCATGATAAGAAGAACGAACTAAGGGACCGCTTTCAACAAAATCCAATCCTATTTCTTCATATCCAATTTGCTTATATTCTTCAAATTCCTGCGGCCTAATAAAACGTTCAACCTGAAGATGTTTAGGGGTAGGTTGTAAATACTGTCCTAAAGTAACTACATCACACCCATTATCATAAAGGTCTTGCATGGTCTGTACTACCTCATCTTTCTTTTCACCCAAACCAAGCATAATTCCACTCTTTGTCCTCATTCCATGATCCTTCAAATAGCGAATAACCTCAAGACTTCTATGATACTTTGCCTGAATACGCACTTTACGTGTAAGACGTTCTACTGTTTCCACATTATGAGAAACCACTTCAGGAGCTACATCAACAACTCGTTGAATATTTTCTTCAATCCCTTTAAAATCAGGAATCAACGTTTCTAACGTAGTATTTGGATTCAGTTCTCTAATTTTCTCTACCATCTTTCCCCAGAGAATAGAACCTCCATCCTTCAACTCATCTCTATCAACAGAGGTCAAGACCGCATGTTTTACATCCATTTTTTGAATAGCCTCGGCTACCTTCTGAGGTTCTTCCCAGTCCACAGGATCAGGACGTCCTGTATTTACAGCACAAAAGCCACAGCTACGCGTACAGGTATTCCCCAAAATCATAAAAGTAGCAGTTCCCGCTCCCCAGCATTCTCCCATATTGGGGCAATTACCACTTTGGCAAATGGTGTTCAAATTATTTTCATCTACAATACTACGTACCTTCTTATATTTCTCTCCTGTTGGGAGACGAACTCGCAACCAAGAAGGTTTTTTGGTATATTCCTTCTTTTCAACCTTTGCTATTCCGTCCGGAACATCTCCACTTATTTTTATACTCATAGCAGAAATTTTTCCTCAAAATTAGGGTAATAACAAATCAGAACCAAAGAAGTCATTTAATTTCCGATTAATTGGATATTTTCCATCGTTTACCAAACAATAAACTGATATAAGCCCCATAAAAGAAATTCTTTCCATCTTCCTTCACCATTATTTGCGCATCCTTCGTATAATAGGTTCCAATAACACCCACTTCCAAGGCACTCACAAACTTGTTATATTGAGCCCAATCAAATCGCATTCCCAAACGTGCATAAAATCCTGGGATAACCTTCAGTTCATCCCAGCCATATTTCATTCCGCCACTCTGAAGAATAGCATTTCTGTTTAAAAAATCAGCACTGCTTTCCGGAGTATATTTTGCATAATAACTTTGTCCGCTAGAGTCTAACAATTGCAAATAATAGGGGCGCATCAAACCTAATGAAACCCCTGCCATATAAATAGCAGAGACTTCCACTCCATGTTGATTTCCTTTATGTCCGATGATTCTTCGCTGTCCATACCCGAATCTTATCTGATAAAAGATATTCTTCTTTCCATAAACATATCTACGTCCACGACCGATTCTGTAACGGTTACTTTGAAGAATCCGGGATTCTTTACTCTCTTTAAGACTCTTTATTTCTCCAACTTCAAAATGATAAAGATTCCAAAACTTTTCATTCTTTTTTTTCTCCAATTCCAAATATACACTCCAGCCATCAGTATTCAATCTTCCCCCAACATCAAATTCATTTTCATAATGATTGGCTTCCATATTTCCCAAAAAGTGAATCTGTTGAAATTCGACATTTTTAATATCTTCCTGATTAGAATCTTGACTAAATGCCAGCTGAGCAAGTCCAAGAAATAGTATAACAGTTAAAATTCGTTTCACAAGGGCTTCTTTTTATTAAAATAGTAATGTAAATTTATACAAAATTTTATACAATGACTTCAAAAATAATCTACACAGGGCAATTAAGAACCCAGGCAACTCATTTGAGATCAAAAACGCAAATCCAAACAGATGCCCCTGTTGACAACAACGGGAAGGGAGAAAGCTTCTCTCCTACTGACCTTGTAGCTACCGCACTAGGTTCATGTATGATGACGATCATGGGTATCAAAGCGGAAAATAAAGACTGGAATTTAGAAAATACAACCATTGAAATTGAAAAAATAATGACCGCAAATCCCAGAAGAATAGAGACGATTAGAGTGACTATTGATTTTCCGGAATCTGCACCTACAGACCACAAAGCAAAAGAAATGCTGGAATCTGCAGCTAGAAATTGTCCGGTTGCCAAAAGCATACATCCGGAAATTCATCAGGATATTCAATTTCATTGGAGCAAATAGGGGGCTGGGTATAATAACTTAACTCATTCATCCCTCCAAAAAAGCAGATAGTTTATTCAAACCATCTGCTTTTTTCTTTATGACGACAACAACTTTTAAAAATCATTCTTTTTTCATTGCTGAACTTGCTTGTTTTTTAATCATATCCTCCATTACATTCACAGCTTCATGAAGGTATGGATCCGTTTTATACCCTTCCAGCATTTGTTCTGCTCTGGCAACCATCATAGAATCGCTGCTTGCTGCTGAAGTATCCTTAGATATATTAGTCATATCCAAGGGGGCAGCCACACTATCCAGTTTATCCATTTTCTTCAAAGCATGAGAATTGGAGTCACGCATCGCCTTATATTCTTGAATATTCAAAGGCACTTTTGTTTCGTCATCAATATTCTTTATAATTTCAATATTCTTCTTTAGCTGATTAAATATTCTTGAATCCGCTAACCGTTGCTGACTTTTTTTAGCCAGGTATTGCACGTCCACTGGATTTTTCCAAACCTGATAATCTGCCGGCGAAATACTATCCCAAGGGAGTGCACTACTACTTTCCCTTTCCGCGGTCTTATAATAAGGATCAGGCAAAACGACGTCGGAAGAAACTCCTCTCAATTGAGTAGAACCTCCATTCACACGATAAAATTTTCTAATGGTCAATTTCAACGCCCCCAGCTTTCCAAATTCATCTCTCAATCTATCAGGGATAAATTTAATAAGTGGCACCATGCGCTGTACCGTACCTTTACCAAAAGTTCTTTTACTCCCTATAATTACAGCTCTCTTATAATCCTGCATTGCCGCAGAAAGTATTTCTGAAGCAGAAGCACTATATTCATTTACCATTATAGCCAATGGCCCTGAATATGTTAGTTCTGAAGTACGATTGCGCAAGACCCGCTTGGAGCCATCCTTTTTCCTGGTTTGCACAATAGGTCCTTTTCCAACAAACAGACCGGCCATATCAATTGCATCTCCCAGTGAACCTCCTCCATTAAAACGAAGATCCATAATGATACCATCCACATGATGCGCTTTCAGTTTTTTGACCTCTGCTTCTACATCAAAGGCGCTACTTCCGGGGCCGGTTCTCTGTTTTGGATTAAAATAAAATTCAGGCAATACCAAGAATCCTATCTTCTTCCCATCATTATCAATGATATAAGAATGTGCAAATACGGCATCTACTTTCACTTCTCCTCTCTCAATAGGAATAGTTTCAATAGTCCCATCCAAATGCTTCACCGTTAATTTAATGATAGCACCTTTTTCTCCTCTAATAATCTTGACTGCATCCTGAACCGTATAACCTGTCATATCGATAACAGAATCCCCCTTATTCTGTACCTTCATGATAAGGTCGCCATTTTCTAGCTCTCCCTGTTTCCAGGCAGGCCCACCTGCCACAATGCTTTCAATTTTTACATAATAATCTTTCTGAGAAAGTAAAGCACCAATTCCATAAAAGGTACCTGACATTTGCTCATCAAAATACCGATGACTTTTAGGAGAAAAATAATTTGAATGAGGATCCATCAACCAGGTCACCGTATTCAAAAATTCTTCAAATCGAGCATCTCCATTATAATGAGATGCCATACGATCGAAATATAAATCGAGGCTCTGCTTTATATCTTTACGCGCTTCTGCTTCCAAATCTTCATCTGACTTAGATTTTATAGAAGCCGTATCCACGGCTTTAGAACGCGTTTTCTTCAAATCCAACAGTTTTTTCATGGTACGGAATTTTAATAATTCCGTCCACACGCTCTTTCTTTCAGCTTTATTTTTAGGAAAATCCAGTTTCCCTCTATCCCGCTGAAGACTATCCTCTTTCGTAAAAGAAAAAGGAGTTGACAAAATATCGGAATATAGCGTTTCAACAGTATCAATCCGCACGCTTATTATAGAATCAGCCTCTTTATAAAAAAGTAATGGTTCCAGACCTTTCAATTCTTCATCAATCAATGTTTCATATTTCTTTAAATAATCGATATCTGATTGAAAGAAGAAATTTTTCTTACCATCCAATTTTGTTATATACTTCTTAAAGACTTTTTTGGAGAAAGCATCATTAATATCCTTGGGGGAATAATGAAAGTGCTCTATCACATTCGTCATTACACTGGCAATAACAGCCTTCCTCGAATTCGTATTTATATCCTGATACTCCGGACTATTACTATAAGAATTAAAAGCGAGTATCCCTGCCGCCACAATAACCAAAACGGACGGTATAATATATTTCAGTTTCATCCTGTATGTTTATATTCTCTATCTACTATAAGCTTAAAAATCAGCCAATATAGTCAAAACTATTCAGCAAAAATAACTTTTAAATTATTCATAC
>DATGTY010000162.1:0-6806 GCA_035301605.1 Chitinophagaceae bacterium
CCTCAAATTTACCGGCTCCGGTCCGGATCTGTATCTTGAATACCGCGTAAATATGGAAGGGAAGCAATCAAGTGAATATCAGATGGATATACACCTGAAGATGGTGGCTTCTCCTGCTACCGGAATGGGGCGGTCCGAAATGGTGATGAATATGCCGGTGGTTGGAGAAATGCGTATGGTAACGCTTACCAATGCGACCAAACCACTGCATATGACCCTTCTGAATGAGCGAAAAAAGCAATATTCTGTTATTGATTTATCAGAAATTGATGATGTAGAATCTGATGAATCCTATACCGTAACAAAGTTGGGAGAAGAAAAATTACACGGGCTGCATTGTATTCATTCGAAGGCTGTCAACGAAGATGGACAAGCTTTTGAATTATGGACTACCACGGAAGTGCCCGGCTATGAAAAGATGGTGGATCTCTATAGCAAATCGCAACAGATGGGCTCCGGAGATTTATGGAAAAAAATGCAGGAAGCCGGAGTGGCTGGCTTTATGGTAAAACTAAAAGTGGATACCAAAGGCGGTACTTCTGTGATGGAATTAACCGAAATGAAAAATATGGAAGCACCTGAATCGCTTTTTCAGATTCCTGCCGGTTATGAAGAGAAAGAAGGCCGATGGGTCAAAAGATTTATGAGGAGGTGAGTTGGATTTATGAATGAAGAACGAGATGGAATAAATAATCTAGAAATTTAAAGGGTAATTTTTGCTAATTAGTCATAAAACAATAAAGTAATACAATCATTTATCAATTAAAACTAAAACTATGAAAAATTTAAGAAAACTATTATTAAGTACCATGCTAATGGTCTTTACTCTCTTCTTATTGAGCGCATGCAGCAAGGACGATAAGGCAACTCCGGAAGAAAATAATACGGAAGATACTACACCGGATTCCAATGATAATGAAAATATGGGAATCGGTTCGTCAAGCGCTACCATTACCTATATGGATACCGAAGAAAGTGTTCAATTTATAGGAACAGCAGTTGGCGTTATTGGAACCGGTAGCCCGGATTCGGTAATTATGACGTTTTCAGGTAAGAATAGTCCTATGGTATTTTGGCTGATGATTACTCCTGCGGATAAAGGAACGCATATTATGGGGCAGAATAATTTTGAATGTTACGGATTTTTCTACAAAGACTCATCAATTAACAATTTGTTTGAAGCCTATCTTGTTGGAGAAGATAATATTGATGACAATGGTACAGAAATGGATGGCGCCGCATCTTTTAAAATTTCGTCTATTTCCAATGATCAGATTAAAGGAACATTCGAGCTAACTATGATACAAAATTCAACTGTTTATGAAAATGGCGAACTCCAAAGCGGTGAAATAAAGAAAATAAAAGTAACCAATGGTAAGTTTGATGTGCCTTTTTCTTATGGACTTGGATTAGAGTGAGGTAATCAAATTAAAAATCATGAAAAAATTAAAATGGATGGATTCGTACTAAGTTACTCAAGCTCTTCGGGGTTTTTAGCTTGTGAAAGTTGAGTAAAAGATACCCGCCGGTGCGAATTAATACGCCTCTGTCTGTTTCAATTGTTCTATTCCTGAAATAGTTAAAATAACTTTGGTTCCGCTGCTCTTGTTCGAATTAGCACTAAGGTGTTTATCTTGAATATTGAGATCAATATGACAATTAAAGCTTTGGTTAAACTGTTGAATTCGGTCTTTGGTTATTTTCATACCTAGGCTCTTTTTCTCGGGTTGTTTTCCTGCTTCTTTTTGATGAGATATTCCTACGCCATTGTCTTCAATAATGATTTCAATGGAAGAAGCGTTTTTATGAATATCAATTTTAATTTCTTTATCCTTATAAGGAGAGGGTAATAGCCCATGCCAGATGGCATTTTCCACAAAGGGCTGTAATAACAATGGTGGGATAAGGATATTATCTACCTCATAAGAAGTTGCTTTATTGATAGAAAACCTGAAATTTTCATCGAATCTTTTTCCTTCCAGAGAAAGATAATATCTGATGAGTTTGATTTCTTCCTTTAGTGTAATAGTTTGACTCTTTGGAAGCTCTAAAATCATTCTTATAAATCTGCTGAAAGTAATTAAATACTGACTAGCTTTTTTATTTTCCTGCTTTTGAATAAGTAAGTTAATGGCGCCCAGATTGTTGAATATAAAGTGTGGATTGACCTGCATTCGGGTGGCCAGCATTTCCGCCTGAGCCAGACTTTTTTCATATTCCGCCTGTATTCTAAGATGTTCTTCCTCTTTTTGTTGTGATTTATTTAAAAGATAAACCTGATAACTAATAGCCAGACCGAAACAAAAGGATTCTAACAGTAGTCCTCCCTCAAAATAAATAGTAGATCGAAGGTTATACAGTGACTCAAAAGGTAGATTAGGTACCAGTTGTATGATGCTGGCAATAAGGGCGCCAAGCAGGTAAAATAAACTACCAATAATGAAAATGCTTTTTACCGGAGACTTTATTTTAATAATAAGCCCTATCAGTGCAGTAAGGCTCATGAGCAAGATAATAACCCTGGAAACCATAAAATACAGGCCTTCGTACTCCGCTATCCATCTATATATTATGGTGTAAATGATGGTATAGATTAATGTAGCATAGGCCATGGCGCTAACCCACCTAAAAAGGCCTTTGTTCTTGTTTTTTAAATCTAAAAGCCGGATGGTAAATAAGGAATAGGCCGAAAAAGCAAGCAAGGTGACATCCTCCAATAATAAAGAAGCAATCGACTTCATCTCCCGAGGATCCTCTGATAATGCCATGTCATATTGCAGGTTAATAACTCCTCCTGAAAAACTAAACAGTACAAATAACCCATAGTATAAATAGATCTTGGAGCTCTTATTAATGAGGTGAAAAGAAGCTGTGAAAAGGGTTAATAACCCCATGGCACCACAAAATAACAGACCGCCAATGACCGATTCACTCGGAGAAAATCCGGTATTATAGTACGGTAATATGGTCGTTAAGTAAAAGAAGTGATCCATAAAGAGTTCAATAGATAAAACCCGAAAAATATGGTTTTTTTTAATGTTATCCAATATTTTCCGGAACAATCATGGATTCAGTCTGTAATTCGTTGTAGAATAATAAAATTTTGTTGTTTTAGCCTTATTTCAGATTTGGGGAAGGCATATTGTAAGTAATTCACCCAACCTTTCTAACTAAGACTAAGGATAAATTCTTAAAAACTGTTTGTATTAATTGTTATTCTTCCTCTTTGGCAAGCAGTTGCTTTACATCCCGTTTCAGTTTTTTCATATCAGCCTTCTCTAATCCATTATAAAACCCACGAATTCTTCTTTCCTGATCTACCAGAGCAAACCACTGAGTATGCACATATTCTCCAGTAACACCTATAGAATCAGCTGCATTTAATAAATAACCTTTTATTGCAGTACTGAAGAGCTGGCTTTTTGGTCCCGTTAAGAATTTCCAGTTTTTAGGATCGGCATTTCTTTCTTTTGCGTAAGCTGCTAATACTGGAACACTATCGGTAGCAGGATCCACAGTATTGGATATGATTTGGAATCCTTTCAGATCTTTTAAATCCTGATAGACTTTACTGAGATTTTTATTCATTCTGGGACAGATACCAGTACAGCTTGTGTAAAAATATTCCACAATGCTTACCTTATTATTAAGAATCTTTTGGGTCACAGTATCTCCGATTTGATCTACAAGAGTGAAATTACCTACTTTATGTCCCGGAGGTCCCAACATTGGTAATTTTTCGGACTTTTTAGCAATTCCGGAATAAGCAAACCAGCCACTGGCCGCCAGGGCTACCAAAACAACAACTCCAATAATAGCGTAGAATCCTTTGTCCTTCATCCTTAGCTCCTTTTTGACAAAGGTACTGTAGAATATTATAGCATATGGTATTTAGGATATTGGGGCTGTTAAAATTTTGTCAAATGCACAAGCAGAAAGAGTATTGTTTAGGATACGGCCACTTCGACTACGCTCAGTGCCCCATCCTAAACGGCATCGATTGTCAATTTTCCGAAATAGCTTTTTCTATGGTCTGGGCAAACCATTGGTGTTCCAATTGATGTATCTTTTCTGCCAGGAGCTCAGGGGTGTCATCCGGGCTAACAGAACATTTTTTTTGGAGGATAATTTTTCCCTTGTCATATTCTTTGTTGACAAAGTGTATGGTGATGCCACTTTCTTTTTCTTTAGCTTCTATGACTGCCTTGTGCACATGTGCTCCATACATTCCTTTTCCGCCATATTTGGGTAAAAGTGCCGGATGTATATTAATAATATGGTTTGGAAATGCCGTTACCAGATATTCCGGGATTTTTAAGAGAAATCCTGCCAGAATAATCCAGTCAATCTGGTAATCCTTTAAGACGGACAGTACATAATCACTATTAACAAGTTCTTTCCTTTTAATGACAATGGAAGGAATTCCTTTTTCATCAGCAATTTGTAACACTCCAGCTTCTGATTTGTTGCATATTATGAGTGTTATATTCGCACTGTCTCTGTTGGCGAAATAAGAAATAATCTTTCGCGTATTGGAACCCGCACCGCTAGCAAATACAGCTATGTTATTTTTTTTCATAATCTATAAAGTTCTAATGTAGGATAATTTCAGATAAATTCCATTCTCCGAGAAAATATTTTTATTCTTTTCAATATTAGATAAAATGGTCTAATATAGGACCAAATTAGGTAAAAAAGTTAGGAAATATTTATCAATTGTTTGGATTAAGTCAAGTTTCTGTCTTACTTTTGTGGCTGTCTTTATAAATTAATCAGGTCTAACTTAATATTTATAATAATGGGTGTGGATAGTCTTTTTAAGACCAAAAAGATGCGTGCCTTTACGGTATTATGTATTGTAGCCGCATTGGTATTTACTTCGTTTCAAACAGTTTCTGCTCAGGATGCCGATAAAGGGAAAACTCTTTTTCAAACAAATTGTGCATCTTGTCATAATCCGGTGAGGGATATGACCGGTCCCGCGTTAAAGGGGGTCGTTGAAGATATTCCCGGAGGAATGGATTGGGTTTATGATTGGGTTCATAACTCCTCTAAGGTGATTGCCAGTGGTGATGAATATGCGAATAAAATCTTTAAAGAATGGGGTCAGACGCAAATGACTCATTTTCCTCAGTTGAGTACAGAGGATATTGATAATATCTTTGCGTATGTAGATAATTTCGAACCAGCGGGATCTCCTACCGCAGAAGCCGCTGCTCAAGGAACGGGTGCTCCTGCAAAAGGAGGCGGGAGTAGCGCATTGCTTTTTGGTATCATTAGTTTGGTATTAGCTGTTGTTGTTTTAATTTTATGGCAGGCTAATAAGCATCTTGGTCGCATTGCAAATGATAAGGAAGGGGTGCCAAATTATAGAAAAATTCCATTCTACCTTAAGAAAAGAAATATTTCTGTTGTTGTTATTGTGTTGTTCTTCGTTGGAGGGTATCTGCTTGTTGAAGGTGCCACTACGATAGGTTATAGTAAGAACTATACGCCGAAACAACCGATTTTCTATTCCCATAAGGTGCATGCTGGAATTAATCAGATTAATTGTTTGTATTGTCATGCCGGGGCAGAAAAGAGTCGTATGGCAATGATTCCTTCTCCTAATATCTGTATGAATTGCCATGAGGTCATTAATGAATATACAGGAAATACTTTACAAGATATGGAGGGTAATCCTGTAGATGGTACTGCAGAAATACAGAAATTATATGAATATGCAGGTTGGGATCCGGATAAAAAGGAATATACAGAACCTGCGAAGCCTATTGAATGGACTAAAGTTCACAATTTGCCGGACTATGTGTATTTTAATCATTCTCAACATGTAAAGGTGGGACAAATTCAATGTCAAACTTGCCATGGTGAAATTCAGAAAATGGATGAAGTTCATCAACATGCTACTTTAGGTATGGGCTGGTGTGTGAATTGTCACCGTGATACAAAAGTTCAGTTTAAAGATAATGGTTATTATACCATTTTTTCAAAATACCAAGAACAAATAAAGGCACATAAAATTGATAGTGTTACTGTCGAAATGCAGGGTGGTACGGATTGTGCAAAATGTCATTATTAAACAGTACACTTGTTAAATAAAATTTAAAATATTTAATTTCTTTTCATCTCATGTCAGTAAAAATTAGTGGTCTGCCAACAGGCAATAACGACGATGCAGATAAAAAAGGTGATAATAAATACTGGAAAAGCTTAGGAGAAAAGGCTGATCCTGAAGGCTATCAAGCGTCTCTTCATAAGGAGTTTAGAGAAGAACTGCCTTTTGAGGAGTCGGATGAATTACTTGATTCTAAAACGCCCAGAAGAGATTTTCTAAAGTATCTTGGTTTTGGTACTGCTGCGGCAACTTTAGCGGCAAGCTGTGATATCAAAACACGAAAGATTATCCCTTATGCTGATAAGCCGGAGGAATTAACGCCCGGGGTGCCTAATTATTATGCTTCTACCTATGCTGTTGACGGGGATTATTGTCCCATTATTATAAAAACGGTTGACGGACGTCCTATTAAGATTGAAGGAAATGAAGCTTCGTCTTTGACCAGGGGAGGAACCTCTGCAGTTGTACAGAGCGCTGTTTTAAGTCTTTATGATATTACACGCCTTCGTTTCCCAATGATTAACGGGAAAGAAGCTACATGGGAAGCAATAGATAAGAAGATTTCCAGCGGTTTGAGATCCGCATCGGGAGATATTGTTTTATTAACGTCTCCAATTTTAAGTCCTTCTATCAAAGAAGTAATCAAGAAATTCCAGAATAAGCATAAGAACGTTCGCCATGTTGTATATGA
>DATGTY010000163.1:0-2643 GCA_035301605.1 Chitinophagaceae bacterium
TTTTTTTCTGGCGGACAACCAGTGGTAAGGAGGTGGATTTTGTGCTGCCTCATGATCCGATTCCTTTGGCTATAGAAGCGAAATATGACAGTGCGCTTATAAGACAACATAACTATAAGCAATTTTAATTATTTTTTCATGAGAATAACTCCATTTTTTTTCTACCTTTGAACCGAAAAGGGATAAGTTATTCTAACTTTTTTTATTTATCGATATGGTAATTTTTTTTTCCTGTTTCGTAAAAAAAAGTGTATCTTGTCCGATAAATTAATGTGGTTGAATAATGAGGATTAATTATCTATCGTTTAATGGGTTGTGGCTATCTTATAGAAGACATTTTTTGATTAAGTAAAAAGTATATTTTGGAAATTTCAACTCAACCTATATTGTGGCCTTTTTTAGTCTATGGCCTGGCAGTCATTGCGCTTGCCGCCTTTATGTTGGGGTTATCTCATTTTTTAGGAGAGCGACATAAAGACAGGGCTACGGATGAAACTTTTGAGGCAGGGATTAAGATGACCGGAACCGGTCGGGTGCTTTTCCCTATTCATTTCTACGTAATTGCCATGTTTTTTGTGGTATTTGATTTGGAAACAGTATTTATTGTTACATGGGCAGTCTCAGCGAAAGCATTGGGCTGGGCAGGTTATCTGGCGATATTAACCTTTGTGGTGGATTTGCTAGCTGTCCTTATATATGTATGGAGAATAGGAGCCTTGGATTTTGGGCCTAACGGAAAGAAAATTTTAAAAGCTTATCATAAAATAAAAGCAAATAATCAGCATGAAGTGGTGGACAACTAGAGCAGATGAGCCTACGCAAGTAGTAGATGGGAATAGTTCTTTTGAAGAGACAGTTCAGAAGTCTCTGATTCTAACCAATATGGAAAGTATGATTGCCTGGGGTAGAAAAAATTCTATCTGGCCTTTTAATTTTGGGCTTTCATGTTGTTATGTGGAAATGGCTACATCTATTACTAGTAAATATGATATATCTCGATTTGGTGCAGAGGTGATTAGAGGAACACCCAGGGAAGCTGATTTAATGATTGTGGCAGGAACCGTATTTATAAAAATGGCGCCGGTGATACAGCGTTTATATGATCAAATGATGGCTCCTCGTTGGGTGATTTCCATGGGTTCTTGCGCAAACTCAGGAGGGATGTATGATATCTATAGTGTAGTGCAGGGTGTAGACAAATTTTTACCCGTGGACGTGTATGTGCCTGGTTGCCCGCCAAGACCGGATGCTTTTTTACAAGGTATTACTTTATTAAGAGATCAAGTTGGAAAAGAAGAAAGACCATTGAGTTGGACGATTGGTAATCAGGGGATTATTAAGCCAAATAGTCCATCTATGAAAGCGCAAAAAAGAGAAGAAAGAATGGAAATGAAAGAGATTAAATCTCCGGATGAAATTTAGGAATTAAGTTTATTTGTTTATTAAGTTGATTAGTTAGTTTCATTATAATGAATAAAAGTCAATAAACTAAATTAATCTCGCCTTCGCTAAGGCTACAGACGGGTAGGTCTGTCTGCCGAAGTAGCAGCGCAGGCAGGCAATCAACAATATAACCAATCAACCATTTAATAATATAACGAATCAACCATTTAGATAAATGCCCGAGAGCGATAAAAACATAATAACAGAAGTAAAGGAAAAGTTTTCTGAAGCTATACTTGCTGTTCAGAAAACGGCAGACGATATTCCTACTTTTTGGTTTGGGAAGGGAGATATAAAACAGGTACTGAGCTATTTGAAGAAAGAGGTGAAGCAGCCCTATAGGATGCTTTATGATCTTACTGCAATTGATGAACAGGCGAGAGGAATTCGAAATGGGCAACCAAGTAGCCGATATACCATTGTTTATACCTTATTGTCCTTAACAAGAAATACGTTTTTTCGGTTAAAAGTTCCTTTAATTGAAGAAAAACCATCTTTGCCTACGATTACCACAATTTGGCCTGCTGCTAATTGGTATGAACGGGAAGTATATGATATGTTTGGTGTGCATTTTGACGGTCATCCTTTGATGCGACGAATCCTGATGCCGCTGACTTGGGAAGGGCATCCTTTACAAAAAGCACATCCCGCCAGAGCTACGGAAATGGGGCCGTTCCGGTTGCCTGATGCAAAACAAGATGCAGAACAGGAAGCACTGCAATTTAAACCCGAAGAATGGGGATTAGATAAAATGGGTAGCCCGGATGGCAAAACAATGTTCCTGAACTTAGGACCGCAACATCCCGGTACGCATGGCGTATTGAGGCTAGTGCTGCAATTGGATGGAGAACACATTGTGAATATAATGCCGGATATTGGTTTCCATCACAGAGGGGCTGAAAAAATGGGAGAACGACAGTCTTGGCATACCTATATCCCTTATACCGACAGGGTGGAATATTTAGGTGGAGTGATGAATAATTTTCCTTACCTGATGACGGTTGAAAAACTTGGTGGGATTGAAGTTCCGGATCGTGCCAAAATGATTCGGATTATGACAAGCGAACTCTTTCGAATTTCAAGCCATCTGGTTTGGTATGGAACCTTTGCTCAGGATTTGGGAATGATGACACCGGTTTTTCTGATGTTTAATGACAGGGAAAAATTGTTTGAGATTATTGAAGCTATTTGTGGAGATAG
>DATGTY010000164.1:0-2833 GCA_035301605.1 Chitinophagaceae bacterium
AGGAAGATAACCTCCTTTATGCTGTTTTATTAATGAGCCATTTAAATAGATTTTACATTTACCCATAATGGCTCCAAATGTGAGTGTCCATTTTTTGTTGGAGATATCCTTGGGAATAAAAAAGTGTTTCCTGTACCACACGACGCCCTGATAATTGGCTCCACCACTTACATTCTCCGGGCGAATATCTACCCCATGAGGCAGTGATACCTGTTTCCACAGGCTGTCTATATATTTTGATTTTTCTGCACCTTTCTCCTCCCCTTTATGATATAACCAACCGTTATTAAAATTAAAAACCTGACGGCTGTCATTATCGGGGAGCTTAAAAAATCCCGCAGTAGAAAACCTGGGACCATCGGATCGAAAAGAGTGCTGAGCCATTAATGTGCTACACCATCCAATAAAAATCATTAACAGTAGAAATCTTTTCTCCATTATAAAATCTGTTTGAAAATCTAAATTTAGTGAATGTAAGCCAATAAACTATCCCGTACTATCCTGATAAGGGAATTATTTCCAAGAAAACCACCCTCATATAGTTGTAAGAAACACACTAATAAAAGAAGCAAATTATAGCAATTATTTAAAATAGCTATATATTTGCATTAACCTGATTTAATAAAGATGGAATATCGTTCAATTACAGATAAGACCCTTCTTTCGTTCCTGCAAAAGGGCGATGAACAGGCTTTTTCTGTGCTCTATGATCGATATTGGAAAAAATTATTCATTCGAGCTAATCTATTATTAAACTCAACGGAGGATGCAGAAGAAGTAGTTCATGATGTATTCGTAACCCTTTGGCAAAAAAGAACAACACTCAAAATCCATCATTCCTTCCATACTTATATTGCTGCTATGTTACGATATAACTGCTTTGAGATTTTAACAAAAAGGAATAAAAAGAAACAGAGGCTGATTGACTATAAAAATTCTTTACCACAAACAGATTTTCCCTCCCAACAGTGGTTACAATTTGAAGACCTTCAAATAGAATTAGAAGAAGCAGTTTCAAGACTTCCCGAAAAATGCCAACTCATTTTTAGATTGAGTAGAGAACAAGACCTAAGCAATAAAGAAATTGCTTATCAGCTCAATCTTTCTGTAAATACAGTGCGCACACAGATGCACCGAGCATTAAAGCGATTAAAAACGTCTTTAAACTCTTTTTTCTTTTTATAAGAATCTATTATTTCAACTTTTTTTGAGTCTTTGTAATGCAGAATGCATTGTTTATCCCTCCATGTTATAAAGGCAATGATAGAATGGACTCATTCACTCCGGAAGAAATAGCAATATTGGTCGAGAAGAGCCTTCGCGGCACCCTCACTGAGAAGGAACAAGATTTATTGAACCTGTGGCTTCAACAAAAGGCAGAAAGACAATTAACAGGGGATATTAAGGTGGAAAATGAAGAGGCTCTAAAAGATCGGTTATTAAAACGTATTAAATCAGATGCAGGGATTTCTGATCGTTCCGCACGTCAAAATACCCAAACAAGAACAGCAAAGATATTATTTCGATCAGCTGCAGCAGTTATATTCTTAGTTCTTGTGGGAGGAGCAAGCTATCTTTTCCTTACCAAACAAAACAATAAGCCAAATAATACTTCTTCCTTTAATCAAGAAGATTTTCCTCCGGGAAATAATGGAGCCATGCTTACTTTAGCAAGCGGGAAAACGATAATCATAGATAGCACAACTAACGGTAGGATTGCGGCTCAGGGGAATCAATCTATTGTAAAAAAAGCAGGAAAATTATTCTATAAAAATGAACGAAAATCAAAGCAACTGAACCAACAAGCCAATAATACAATCTCAACGCCTCGCGGAAAAACATTTAAAGTCATTCTTTCAGATGGAACAAAAGTATGGCTTAATGCAGCCTCATCTATTACCTACCCTATTACATTTACCGGAAACAGTAGAAATGTAGAATTGAGGGGAGAAGCATATTTTGAAGTGGCACATAATTCCCAAAAAACCTTTAAAGTAAAAACTCAAGGGACAATAATTGAAGATTTGGGAACTGCTTTCAATGTTAAAGCCTACAACGACGAAGCAGACCTTAAAGTGACGCTTGTCGAAGGGGCTATTAAAGTAGATAAAACGCCATTGAAACCCGGACAACAAGCTATTGTAAAATCGGATAAGCTAAGAATTGTCCAAGCCAACGTAGATCAAGCTATAGCATGGAAGAACGGTGTCTTCATTTTCAAGGGATCCAACATCAAGGATGTTATGAAACAAATTTCTCGTTGGTATGATATAGATGTAAAATATAAAGGTAAGATACCTGACCTCCGATTTGGTGGCGGCATCACACGAAACTGTAATCTCAGTGAGGTACTT
This sequence comes from Chitinophagaceae bacterium, assembly GCA_035301605.1. Taxonomy (GTDB): domain Bacteria; phylum Bacteroidota; class Bacteroidia; order Chitinophagales; family Chitinophagaceae; genus FW021-bin31. The sequence goes on from DATGTY010000164.1 coordinate 2,355, forward strand.
TCCATTCTAAAACAAAGTAATATTCATTTTAAGCTCGAAAATAGAACCGTTACAGTCATGGAATAAAAGGCCTCCGAGATCATAAATATAGCACAAATCAATATAAATATAATAAAAATGAATACATCTACGCCTATTTTTCGTATAACTAAACTGACAGCTGCTCTAATACTCATTGTTACATTTACGATTAGTGCCCGAGGGTTTAGTCAGAATATAACACTTTCTGAGAAAAAAGTCTCAATAGAAAAGGCTTTCCAGGATATCTATCGTGAATCCGGCTATATTTTTTTCTACAATGAGAATTTATTAGAGCAAGCCAACAAGGTATCTTTTTCCGTAAAAAATGCCACATTGGAAGAAGTCTTAAAAAAATGCTTCAACAATCAACCACTCACCTACGACATCATAAATAAAACCATAGTGGTGAAGGCGCAACCAAAGACCTCCTCTGCTCATGAGGACAATTCTCCATCTTT
>DATGTY010000165.1:0-5372 GCA_035301605.1 Chitinophagaceae bacterium
CAACATTCGACTAAAGATAGCATTTCTATACCCAAAGATATAAATATGGTAGTCGGCATAGGGAAAGTAGAACCCCAAAAAGGAATTATTGACCTCGCTTCCAAAACAGGCGGAATTGTAAAAGCAGTCTATAAACAATCAGGCGATAGTATCAAAAAAGGAGAAACCATCATCGTTCTCCAACAAAAAGCAGAGCGTCTAAAGATTCAGGAAATAAAAACCAAAATAGCCACACAAAAACAACAAGTACAGGCAAAAAAGATTCAGGTTCAGCGGTTTCAAACACAATTTCAAGACAAAAAGGACAAGCTAAAAATAAGTAAAAATCTCCTCCAAAGCGGAGCCGAGACCAAAGAGAATGTGACCACACTACAAAATGATAAAAAGTTATTAAAAATAAAGATCAAAGAAAACAAGAAAGACGTAAGTCTAAGCATTGCAAAGGTCAGAGAATTACAATCAGAATTAGCCACGGCACAAAACGAACTGCAAAACAGAAGTGTTGAAGCACCTTCAGACGGTGTAATTCTCAACATAACTGCCAAAGCAGGCAGCGCGATACAACCACTACAATCTTTTGCCACCTATGCTCCTGAAGGAGACTGGATTATTCATGGAGAAGCGGATGAAATGTTTGCAAATCGCTTAAAAATCGGGCAAAAAGTATCCATCCATTACATCGGAAACAGTCATATTATTACTACCGGAAAAATAATCTCTTTATCACCGGATTTAAGCAATAAATCCCTTTTTACGGATGAGCCCGGAGAACAACAAGACAGAAGAGTACGAAAATTCAAGGTGCTATTGAACAGTAGAGATCATTTGCTGATTAATAACAAGGTAGAATGTAACATCCACATAAATAATGCCCCCGCATGATACGCACGGCCATCAAATTCATGAGATATGACCGATCTAAAAGTATCGGAATTATTGTTGGAATAGTCATAAGCATCTTCCTGATTGGACAACAATTGGGAACTTTAAGCTTTATCACAGAAGTAATGGGTGGTCTCATGAACAATGCGAATCCTCAATCAGGTCAAATATGGGTCGTAGGAAAAGCCACTCAAAATGTAAATGTACTCACCCATTTAGACAGCCGCCTCGTAAGGGAAATCAGAAGTATCAAAGGCGTAGAAAACACCTACCCTATTGTAGTTGCCAATGCAAGCATCACGCTGCCTGATGGCAAATCATCCCCTATTGTTTTAATCGGTAGCGATGCCCCTGTTTTCGCCGGCGGTCCCAATAAAACAAAAATTATCAAAGGGAAACGCTTTTCTCTCACGCAAACGAACACCGTATCAGCAGAATATTTTGATGCAAAAGCCTTAAACACAGAACTAAGTCTGGGTGCTCCCCTTGAAATAAATGGGAAACATGCCACTATCGCAGTAGAAACAAAAAACGCACAGGCTTTTGGCGGACATTATATGTACGCTAACCTCAACAATGCCCGTTTCTATGCAGATTTCCCTAGTCACAAAGTAAGTATTATAGCTGTCAAAACTTCACAAGAAGCAAATACACAACAAGTTGTACAACGTATAAACAAGACTTTCTTTAGCGTTAAAGCCTGGCAGATAGATCAATTGAAAGAATCCACAATCAAAAAACTGTTAAGTACAACGAATATGGGGGTTAGCTTTGGCACATTGGTCATCTTCGCTATTATTACCGGTTTTTTCATTATCGGACTCACTTTATATTCTGCAGTTCTGGATCGATTAAAAGATTATGGCACCTTTAAAGCCATTGGAGCAACAAATGGATATGTGAGAAAATTAATATTCACGCAGGCTATTCTCTTTGCTCTGATTGGTTTTATTATTGCACTCGGACTCCTCATCGCATTTAAACAGGGAGTGGCACAAGCCGGGCTCATCATTGCTTTATCACCACAGCTTATCATCTTACTTTTCATTATTACCCTATTTATATCTGTTGGAGGTTCCTTATTTGCCATTCGGAAAATAAATAAATTAGAACCGGCTTCTGTCTTCAAATAAAATTATTTTTATGCGTATTCTATTCATCATATTGATTACCGGACTGGTTTTTACCAGAACAAAAGCAGACGCGCAAGAGCGACCGACACTTCAAAATCTTTCTTTAGAAGAAGCGCAGGCGCTTGCACTTCAAAACAATCCCGAATTACAAGTAAAAACAATAAATACAGCCATCGCTCAAAAAAAGATTGAACAAGCCAAATGGGAAAAAATACCGGATATTTATGCTAATATCGGACTCAGACGCAACCTCATTATCCCAACTACACCGGTTCCGGCTAAAGCTTTTAATCCCGATGCCGAAAAAGGAGAAATAATGCCATTGCAATTTATGACAGATTGGAGTAGTAAAGCCGGCATCAATGCTTCTTTTGATCTTTTTAATCCTAAAAGCCGTGGGCAAATTAAAGAAGCTAAACAGCGAGCACAAATTAAATCTACTACCAAAAAGATTTCTGTCAATCAATTAAAATATCAGGTAGGTGCCGATTATGCAGCGGTCATTATTGCCAAAAAACAATTTCACCTTGCCATTGCGGACACCATAAACAAAACAAAAATCCTTGCCATAGTTCAGGATCAACATCAGGCAGGACGTTTAACAATAAGTGAACTCAACAAAGCCATCTCCAATAAAAATCAATCCATCAGTCGTTATTTTAAAGCTTCAAAAATATTAATCTCCGCTAAAGCACAATTATTAACAGATTTAGGGATTTCACCTCAAAAAAGAGAAAAACTTTCTATTTCAGACGACATCAATAGTCTTCTCCATTCTAATAAAAAAACCTTACAAAAAAACAGTTTATCACTCACGAAAAGAAAACAGCAAAAAAGACTGACCAAAATTCAATTACACAATACTAAATTAGAATTTTTACCCACAGTATCTCTGGAAGGATTCTACGGAAGCAACTTTTACAATAACGACTTCGATATTTTCAAAGGTCAAAACTGGTACGGGAACAGCTATATCGGACTATCTATCAATATCCCAATAACTCAGGGACTGGATCGCATAAAAAAAATAGATCAACTACAACTGCAAAAGCAAGCAGATATGGCCAACTACAATGCACAAAATAATCAATTACAACTGGAAAACCTGCAAGCACAACAGGATATTGTATATAAAAAGAAAGCATTACAACAAAAGAAAAAGAATATGGCGCTGATTCGGAAAAACTTTCTATCTGCCAAGGATAAATTTTCTTCCGGCCGACTATTAATCAGTGAACTATTACAAAACGACTTTCTCTATCAAAAAGCCCAAAACAGCTACTTGCAGGCTGCTTACGACTATATCATTGCTAAGATGCAACTTAGAAAGTTAAGTAGAAAATAATGTAGTATTATAAACTTAAAGATTCAACTGATCCAATCTAACGGAAAGTCCTACAGTGGCATTCACAGATTGGTTATACAGTCTGGTACTTCCAATTAAATCATCCTGCCAGGGAGTAATACTTAACGTTTGCTCCAGATACAACCACGACACTCCCGGGATTTTTACTTGCAAGTCATAACCAAATTCACCATATAGAAGCGCCTTATCCTGAATAAAATCAAAACCAAAATATTCTTTTTCCTCTGCAGTGTAACTGGTGCTTATATCACCATATTTTAAATAAATAGGTTTAAAATAAACAGAAAAGCGAAAATATCTTCCCGGCATAAAGTTAAAAGAAGGTTGCAGATAAAACCGAGAGGTATTTACCTTAAAATTACGGTTATAACTCGTATTATTTTCAGCTTCATCTATTTTAAACTGACCTATTCCGCCACCTGCATAGAGATTAAAAGTGATGGTTTTTGACGGATTTAACGTCACAAAATAACCCACCCCTATTTCAAAATCATTTCTATGATAATTCACCGTTGCAACACTATCCCTAATTGATTTTTCTTCATCTTGTTCTTCACCTATCCCCAAAGAAGCTGCACCGGTAACTGCAAAATGATCAGATATAGCATAGGCACCCTGAACATCTACTCCTGATGCACCTATAGAAGCAGAAGCGTCTGCATCCCCTTTCTCACCAAAAAAGGGCACATTGGGTTTAGAAGATTTATAAATATATCTATTTGTCTTACAAGAAGCTAATCCGGTAAGAATGGCAAGTCCTAAAATGAGTAAAAGTCGATTCTGTTTCATAATATATTTTAGGATAATATTACAAAAACCAAGCCAAACAAAGGACTACGCCTATTCTACACTGCTCCTTTTAAACAGTATGTTTCTTAATGAGGTTTGTAATACTTCATAGCCTTAGGAAGCAATCGTTTAATTTGTCTGATTCTTTTAGCATCACTCGGATGACTACTTAAAAGCGTGGGAACATTATTACTCCCTGACATGGAAGCCATTCTTTTCCAAAAAGGGATAGCCTGTCTGGGATCATAACCGGCCATTGCCATAAAAATAAGCCCTAACTGATCGGCTTCTAATTCATCTCTCCGGCCAAAAGCTTTTAAACCTAGTGAGCCGCCTACACCAAAAGCCTGTAAAAAGATATTCCTTTTTTTAGGTTCTTTAGATAGCGCAACGGATCCTGCCACCTGAAGTCCTTGGGCTATAAGTTGTTGACTCATTCGTTCATTACCATGTCGGGCAACGGCATGTGCTATTTCATGCCCTAAAACAACTGCCAAAGCGGTTTCATTTTGCGTAATTGGAAGCAACCCCGTATAAACCACTACCTTACCTCCCGGCATACACCAAGCATTGGCTTCATCGCTTTTTACTAAATTAAACTGCCAATGATAATCATCTACACTATTACCATATCCATGATTTGTCAAATAAGTAGTTACCGCCTGCGCAATACGACTACCTACTCTTTTTACCATCTCAACATTCTTATTAGAAGTATTGGTCACCACCGGATTGGAAGTGAGAAAAGAACGATACTGACTTACCGCCATTTGGGTCATTTTACTTTCAGGAATCAGATTAAGCTGATGTCTGCCGGTAAGCGGAACCGTCTTACAGGATGCAACAATTAATAGTACAGACAATAATAAAGAAAGTATTCGCTTTTGCATTTTGTATCCATTTTATTAATACAATGGCAATTTTTATACCAAATCTAAAAAAAGAAATTATATAAGATTAAAATTCTTCGGTATCCCCATTATCATCATGCCTATGTGATGCTTTTTTAATTTTGTTTTCCTCTCCCTTTAGCAATCTTCCTATGTTTTTTTGATGTGTAAGCACCACCAAAAGGGCTGTCGCTATCGCAAAGACACGAAAGACGACCCCCTGATCTCTAAAAATAAAAATAATAAGAAGTGGAAAAGCAATCCCGGCAAGAATAGAACTTAAAGAAACATATTTTGTCAAAAATAAAATAA
>DATGTY010000166.1:0-6134 GCA_035301605.1 Chitinophagaceae bacterium
TATGCTTGAAAATCCATATAATTCGTAAATATACTGTATAAAATATTAAATTAAGCTTTATAATCTGCCCAGTGAATGGTAGATGAGATCGCACGTTTCCATCCTTTCAGTTTTTCTTCCGCTTTATCCTCATTTCCTGATATTTCAAAAGCGCGATCCTCCTGAAATTGTTCTTTTATTTCATCAATTCCATCCCAATATCCAACAGCTAAGCCTGCAAAATAAGCGGCACCTAAAGCCGTCGTTTCTGTAATCTCCGGTCTGACCACTTTAATTTTCAATAAATCAGCCTGAAACTGCATGAGCAAATCATCAATACTTGCGCCCCCATCTACACGCAACTCGTGAATATCAATTCCGGAATCTGCCTCCATCGCTTTCAAGACTTCATAAGTTTGGAAAGCAATACTTTCTAAAGCAGCCCGCGCAAAATGTGCATCAGTAGTACCTCTAGTAATCCCAACGATCATACCTCTGGCATCCTGCTTCCAATGTGGCGCACCTAAGCCCGCAAATGCCGGCACCATATACACGCCATCTGTACCTTCAACTTGTGAAGCCAGCGACTCCACCTGAGCAGAAGAACGTATAATTCCTAATCCATCACGCAGCCACTGCACCACAGCGCCACCAATAAAAATACTCCCTTCTAATGCATATTGCGGTTTATCTCCTATTTGCCAGGCCACAGTGGTTAATAAATTGTTTTCTGAAGGTACAATTTTGTCTCCAGTATTCATCACTAAAAAACAACCGGTACCATAGGTATTTTTAACCATCCCCGGGGACACACACATCTGTCCAAATAATGCAGCCTGCTGGTCTCCCGCCATGCCACAAATAGGGATTCCGGATGACAAAAATTGTCCTGAAGACGTGCCATAAATTTCACTACAAGTTCTCACTTCCGGCAACATAGACTCCGGAATATCCAAAACTTCAAGCAAATCTTTGTCCCATGCCATCTCATGAATATTAAAAAGCATTGTTCTGCAAGCATTGGTCACATCAGTCACATGTTTTTCTCCTTTGGTAAAATTCCACACCAGCCATGAATCCACTGTTCCAAAAGCCAATTGTCCTGCGTCTGCTTTTTCTCTTGCACCATCTACATGATCTAAAATCCATCTAATTTTAGTTGCCGAGAAATAAGCATCCAAAATTAACCCTGTCTTTTCTTTTACTGTCTCTGCCACCCCATCTTTTCTCAATTCATCACAAAATCCGGATGTTCGCTTATCCTGCCAAACGATGGCATTATAAATAGGTTTTCCTGTTTTCCGATCCCAAACGATTGTAGTTTCTCTTTGATTAGTAATACCAATCCCGGCTATTTGACTTCCATCAATATTCGCATGCGTAATAGCTTCAGCGGCCACTCCTGCCTGAGAAGCCCATATTTCCATGGCATCATGTTCCACCCAACCCGGCTCTGGAAAATACTGTTCAAATTCTTTCTGTGCCACGACCTCTATTCTACCGGAATGATTGAAAACAATAGCTCTGGAACTGGTGGTTCCCTGATCTAAGGAAAGGATAAATTTCTCCATATTTCTTTGATTAATTTCGTTTAATTGCGGATTAAAGTTATAATTTTTAAAAATAAAAACAAAATGAAACCTTTATTTATTAAAATATTAGAATTAATCTCTTGCTATTAAAATAATATTTTTCTCTTCTCTCTAAATCAGATTAATTTTGCAACAACCTTTCAAACTATTATCGAGACTATAAACAAGGATAATTTATGCAGATCATAAAAATAGAAACAGCTTCATTTTTTGAACTTTTGAAAACCAGAGCCACATCCATGTGGGCGATATTCAATGAAATGATGAAAGAAGAAGAACAGTTAATTATTTTTGTAAACAAGGACAAAAAGGAAATCGCCCATTATGTTCTTCCCAACAATGCAGATCAATTAAAAATTGATCAAAAACAGTTTGCTCAATATTTTAAAGAAAAGTTGAAAGTGGGATTAAACTAAAGCCCATAATTTTTATTTAACATCTGTCCGACTTGTTATTTTGTCCATTCTAATACACTAAATATTGGTAAATGATCTGATAAGAAGTGTCCGTTTCGCATATTAGAAATGGTAGCTGCTTTTTTCACATTGAATTTATTATTTATAAAAATATAATCTATTCTGTCTCCATGTGAAGCTCCCGGACAAACCTCAAAGCCTGCAAAAGTAAACTTTGGACCGATCGGCGGCAATTTGCTTATTTTAAAGGCATCCTTCATAAATGAATTTTTAATAATTTGATAGGGTTTACGTTCTCTAGTCACATTAAAATCTCCTGAAAGGATGGCTCCTTCCCCTTGGGCAACCTTTTTGATAGTATGCACAATTAACTTAGAACTATTAGCTCTCGCAGTATCTCCAATATGGTCATAATGTGTATTGAAAACATACACTACCCTACCTGTTTCATTCAATTTAAATTTCCCCCAGGTAAGAATTCTGGGAAGCACTGCATCCCAACCCACACTCGGCTTTCCCGGTGTTTCAGATAACCAAATTGTACTATCGGAACCGGCTACTAAAGTATATTTCTTTGCATTATAAAAAATAGCAGAATATTCCCCTCCTTCTTTCCCATCCTTACGCCCTACACCAATATATTTTCTATCAGTTAGATGTTTGGATAAATACTGTACCTGATCAACAAGTCCTTCCTGTATTCCCATAAAATCAGGATTATAAAACAATACTTCATTAACCAGTTGCGCCTTCCTGTAGTTCCAATTATTCAGAGAATCTCCCGGATTGTCATACCGAATATTATAACTCATCATTGTTACTGTTTGTTCTTCCTGATTAGTCTGATTGTTATTACAAGCAGTTGAGAAAAGGAATAATACACCAACCGAAATAAAGAAACTTAACTTGTTTTTCATTATATGTTTTTTTTATAATTGTGTTATGCCATAAAATAATAGTAGCATTATTTTATTCACTCTCAAAGGAAATAAATATTTATCTCAATTCACACTTTATTTCCTACCCCATTCAAATATCTTTTTTTAACAACAATCATATTTCCGCAACCCTTTGTATCTTTGTAACAATATTGACGTTTTGGGAAATAAAAAGGACAAAAAGACAGCCATCATCATTGCCGGACCTACCGCCATAGGTAAAACAAGTATTGCTATAAATCTGGCGCAACATTTCAATACGGAAATCATTTCTTCAGACTCCAGACAGTGTTATAAAGAGATGACCATAGCCACTGCGGTTCCATCTCAGGAAGAGTTAGCAGCCGTCCCCCATCATTTTATTCATTCACATTCTATTCACCAGGAAATGAATGCTGGAAAATATGAGGCTTACGCACTCAATAAAGCAAAAGAAATCTTTGAAAAGAAAGACGTTGTGATACTCTGTGGAGGTACTGGTTTGTATATAAAAGCATTTTGTGAAGGCATAGATGATATTCCCCCTGTTAAAAAGGAAATTCAAGAACAGATTCAGAAAGAATATATAACAGACGGATTAGAGACGCTACAAAAACAACTCAAAGAGTTGGATTATGCCACTTTTAATCATATTGATATTCAAAATTCACAGCGGGTAATGAGAGCGTTGGCTGTGAAAATATCTTCCGGACATTCCATTCTGGAATTTCAAAAAGAACAACCCAAAGAAAGACCTTTTAATATCAGCAAAATTGCATTAACCTTACCAAGAGAACAACTGTGGGAAAGAATAGAAAAACGCATAACTGAAATGACAAAAGCCGGACTGGAAGAAGAAGCTAGAAAACTATATCAATATAAATCATTTAATGCTTTACAAACGACAGGATATCAGGAGATTTTTGATTATATAGACGGCAAATATACCTTTGAAGAAGCCTTGGAGCAGATATATATCCACACACGCCAATATGCCAAGCGACAAAAGACCTGGTTTAAAAAGGACAAACAATATAAATGGTTCTCACCCTTTGAGTGTGAAAATATCATAAGCTATCTCGAAAATAAATTAAATTCTAAATAAATATTATAGCATGTTGAATGATCATTCAGAAGCTACAAAACTTACTTTAAGCAGAAAGAAACAATATATGGAAGCTAATGAGCCGGTAAATATCTTAGTAAATGGCTATTTAGCTTGTCAGTTAAAAAGTGGGGAATCAAAAACAATCAACGTTTTCACCCATGATTCTATTATGATTCAAGCCAGTTTAATGAGAAATAAAACCCCTGCATTAGAAATAGACGATATCGAAAGAGATGAAAACAGCGTTCAAGTATCCCATATCATATCCAATCCAATTTATTTCGCAGGGGTAGCACTCGCCATCCTCTCTACCATTTTAATCTTTTCCACCGGACATGTTGCCTATATGACCTTAGTGACTCCGCCGGCAGCTATATTTTTATATTTTAAATTCATAAAAAAAGATAAATATCTCAAGATATCAAAGATAAAAAAACAAAAGACATACTATCAGCCTTCAGAAAATTAACTGATTTTAAGCGCCAATATGATAAAAAAGATCCTGCAATTGAGACTCCCAAAGTCGTGTTTGATCTTCTATTTCATCTTTTTCTGCAAAATCCGTAATTAGTAGTACGGTTTCTCTAGTCACTTCTGATCGCTTTACATCAAATTCAAAATACTCCTCTTCCGGAGATTCCACCCAATGAAAACGAATTCTTTTATTAGGTTCTTTTTCTACCACCGTCGCCACTTCTTCCGATTGACTCCAAATAAAGACCAACTCATCCCCTTTTATATTTACTTCATCAGCAAACCATTCTTGCAGCCCTGTAGCAGTTGATAGGTATTCAAAAAGAATATTTGGGGAACAACGTACAGGAACTTCAACGGTATATAGCACATTCTTTGCCATAATTCATATTTTAATCTAAAGAAAAATTTATCTGTATGCAAGTATAGATAATTTTTCTATCAGTTAAAACTTTTTAGTATTTATTTTCTCATCAATAAATCTTTTCCTCTGATAAGGTTAAAAATCAATAAATTAATCATTCATCTAGGATTTTTTTTAAAAATCAACTAAGAAATAACGTTTTCTTTTGGATAATTTAAAAATTTTGCTATTTTTGTGAGTCTTGAATAAAAAATTCTCAACTAAAAAGTGTATGAATATAGGTCTTACCCTTAATAAAAATAAACACTTCTAAATTATTTATTCACAAACTAATCCTTAAACATAATCCGATTGCCATATGTCCATGAGACAACTTAAAATTACAAAATCCATAACCAACAGAGAATCTCAATCTCTGGAAAAATATTTACAAGAAATAGGGAAAGTCGATTTAATCACTCCGGAAGAAGAAGTTGAATTGGCCATAAGAATTAAGCAAGGCGACAGAGATGCTTTGGAAAGACTTACAAATGCGAACCTAAGGTTCGTAGTATCTGTAGCAAAGCAATATCAAAATCAAGGACTCACCCTTAGTGATTTAATCAATGAAGGAAACTTGGGACTCATAAAAGCAGCACAAAGGTTTGATGAAACCCGAGGATTTAAATTCATTTCTTATGCAGTATGGTGGATTAGACAATCCATTCTACAGGCTTTGGCTGAGCAATCTCGAATCGTGCGTTTACCCTTAAATAAAGTTGGCCTTTCTAATAAAATCCATAAGACATTTGCCACCTTGGAACAAGAATTTGAACGCGCTCCTTCTCCTGATGAACTCGCAGAGACATTGCAAGTTAGAAGATCAGAAGTGGTTGCCAACCTGGGTAGATCTTCACGACACGTGTCCATGGATGCACCCTTCCAAAGTGGGGAAGATAATAGCCTTTTAGATGTTATGGAGTGTAAAAACATGGCAAGTGCAGATAACAAACTAACCTATTTTGAATCCCTAAAGAAAGAAATTGCACGTTCCCTTCAAACTTTACCCGAAAGACAAAAAAGGATTATCGAACTCTTTTTTGGAATTGGATTGGAAAATCCAATGTCTTTGGAAGATATCGGATTAGAATTTGGTCTAACCAGAGAGCGGGTCAGGCAAGTAAAAGATAAAGGAATTGCTAAATTGCGAAACACTTCTCGCAGTGAACTTCTAAAGAATTATTTAGGTGGAGATCGTTAAAATTGTCTTTCCTAAAAATAAGGCGCAGTAGGACTGTTTTTTAT
>DATGTY010000167.1:0-5686 GCA_035301605.1 Chitinophagaceae bacterium
CACATTGGATGCCAATAAAGAGGTTTTACCGCTCATTGGTTCCAAAGAGGGAATCATGCATATTAGCATGACCTTTCTCAATAAGGATGATGAGGTATTGGTGCCTGATCCAGGATATCCCAGCTATCGTTCTGCTTCGAAGCTGGCAGGAGCTACCTGTATTGCTTATGATTTAAAAGAAGACTTGAACTGGCAGCCGGATTTGGAAGCGTTGGAACAAAGAGATTTAAGCAGGGTGAAAATCATGTGGATAAATTATCCCCAAATGCCTACAGGTACAAAAGCGGATCCTGAATTGTTTAAAAAGTTAGTTGCTTTTGCCAAGCGGAATCAAATTCTTTTGTGTCATGATAATCCATATAGCTTTATTCTCCCTCCAAATAATGAGATTGACCCGCAACCGCTGAGCATTCTCAGTATTGATGGTGCTAATGAGGTTGCTCTGGAATTGAATTCGTTGAGTAAATCTCACAATATGGCGGGGTGGAGAATTGGGGTATTGGCTGCTAATGAAGAAATTATTCAGAGTGTAATGCGTTTCAAAAGTAACATGGATTCAGGTACTTTTCTTCCTATGCAAAGAGCCGCAGCACATGCACTTTCTCTCAATAGCGATTGGTATAAGACTTTGAATGAGGTATATATAGAACGGAAAGAAAAGGCAAAAGAGTTACTGGATTTAATTGGGTGTACCTATAAAGAAGGGCAACAAGGATTGTTTATATGGGCAAAAGTTTCTGATGAATATGAAGATGGATATGCATTAAGTGACCGTTTCTTATATAATGCTCGTGTGTTTATTACACCCGGCGGAATCTTTGGAAAGAACGGAAATCAATATGTAAGAATTAGTCTTTGTAGCATGGTAGATACTTTAAATGAGGCCATCTCCAGAGTGAAAGAAGTATTAGAAAAGAAAAATAGTCAACAGAAAATATCAATCTCAGAATGAATATCGCAGTCATAGGGGTCGGATTAATAGGCGGTTCATTAGCTATTTCCTTAAAAGAAAATGGTTTTGCCGATAAAATTATAGGTGTGGGTCGGACGGAGAAAAGCATGGATAAGGCTTTGGCTCTAGGGTTAATTGATGAGAAGACGGATTTAAATACCGCAGTCGATCAGTCTGATCTGGTGATACTGGCTGTGCCGATGAGTGCTTATGATAAATTATTACCCGAGATTCTTGATCAGGTAAATGATAAGCAGGTGGTGATTGAAGTAGGATCTACCAAGGCAGCATTTTTGAAGAAAATAGCGACACATAAGAACAGACATCGATTTGTAGCCACGCATCCAATGGCCGGAACGGAGTATTCCGGGCCGGAGGCAGCAATAGATGGTCTTTTTGATGAAAAATGTTGTGTTCTTTGTGATACAGAAGAGAGTGATGCAGATGCAGTTGCTTTGGTTGAACGGATGTATAAGAGCTTGAATATGAAACTGGTTTACTTAAATTCTGAGGCGCATGATACGCATGCTGCTTACGTTTCTCATATCTCTCATATAAGTTCTTTTGCATTAGCACTTACCGTTTTGGAAAAAGAAAAGGAAGAAGACCGTATCTTTGAGCTGGCAAGTGGAGGATTTGCATCTACCGTAAGACTAGCAAAAAGTTCTCCTGCGATGTGGGCACCTATTTTTATGGAAAATCGTTATAATGTGCTCGATGTATTATATGAAATGATTTTTCAATTAAAAAAAATGAAACAGATGTTAATCGATCATGATGAAGATGGATTTTATGAATTAATAGAAAAAGCAAATGAAATTAAAAAGATTATTAAGTAAGTCTTTTAGTCGTAAGTCGATAAATCAATGAGCAATCTAACAAGAAAACAATTCAACAATAAAACAATCTAGCAATACAAATAGTCATGGAAAAAACAGCAACAGCACAGACCGTATGGAAAAAGATGGAAAATAAAGAGCCCATCGTTATTTCAGGACCCTGTAGTGCCGAAACTGAATTACAAGTTTTGGACACTGCTATTCGATTAGCAAAAACGGACAAAGTAGATATGCTTCGTGCCGGGATTTGGAAACCACGTACCAAGCCGGGGAATTTTGAAGGTATAGGAGAAAAGGGCTTGCCTTGGTTGGAAAAAGCCAAAGATATCACCGGATTACCTTTTACGGTGGAAGTCGCAAAGGCCACTCATGTAGAAGCCGCATTAAAACATAATGTAGATGTAATTTGGATTGGGGCACGTACAACCGTTAATCCTTTTTCTGTACAAGAAGTAGCAGATGCATTGAAGGGGGTAGATGTTCCTGTAATGGTAAAAAATCCGATTAATCCCGATTTAAATCTTTGGATTGGAGGATTGGAACGTATTGAAAAAGTAGGAATCAAGCAATTAGGAGTAATTCACAGAGGTTTTTCTAATTTCGGAAATACCGAATTCAGAAATGCCCCCATGTGGCATATCCCTATTGAACTAAAGAGACAATTTCCTGATTTGCCTGTAATATGTGATCCAAGTCATATTTGTGGCAGGAGAGATACTTTATTGGATGTGGCTCAGAAAGCCATTGATTTGGATTTTGATGGTTTGATGTTAGAATCTCATATAGATCCTGATAATGCATGGAGTGACGCAAAACAGCAGGTAACACCTGAACAATTGGAAGAATTATTGGGAGAAATCGTGTGGCGTCATGAAGCGCAACACAAAGAAGAGTTTCAGGATGCATTATCTACCTACAGAGAACGTATCAATCATATTGATGATGAAGTATTGGCTTTGTTAGGAAATAGAATGAAAGTAGCTGCTGAAATTGGAAAATATAAAAAAGAGAAGGATATTACTATTCTGCAGACAACCAGATGGAATGAAGTATTGGAAGATGCGGTGAAGAAAGGAGAGAAGATGGGATTAACGGAAAAATTTATTGCCAGATTCTTTGATGCGGTTCATATCGAATCTATTAATCGTCAGAATAGAGTGATGAATGAAGATGAATAAGTCAATTCAGGATATTTAATAATTAGTAGAAGGTGGAAGAACAACAATATATTTTTTCCGGGAAAAAAGTCAACTATTATTTTGATGCTTCGCTTGCTGATTTATCTCAGTATGTGGATAGGGGGCGTACGATTCTCATTGTAGATGATAAAGTAAATCGATTACATGGCGATCAATTGAAGAACTGGCGAAAAATTGTGGTCAAAGGGGCAGAGGAAAGTAAAAGTCTGGATTGTTTTCAACAGGTTGTGGACGAACTTATCCGGATGGAAGCAGATCGCAAGACTATGCTCGTCGGTATTGGTGGTGGTGTGGTGACAGATTTGACTGGTTTTGTGGCCAGTGTTTACATGCGAGGCATTTCTTATGCTTTTGTCCCAACTACTTTGTTGGCTCAGGTAGATGCATCCGTTGGAGGGAAAAATGGAGTGAATTATGGTCGATATAAAAATATACTTGGTGTGATTCGTCAACCTGATTTTTTGTTGTTTGATTATACCCTATTAGATACTTTAGATGAAAGGGATTTATATAATGGATTTGCAGAAATTATTAAATATGCCTGTTTTGGGGATCTTTCTCTTTTCGATTATTTAGAGAATAATAGAGAGAAAGCCTTGAAAAGAAATCGGGAAGTGATTGGTTTTTTGGTGAAACGTTCGGTTGAAATTAAGTCTAATATTGTACAAAAAGATGAGTTTGAAGGTGGTTTACGCCGGCTACTCAATTTTGGACACACAGTGGGACATGCGGTAGAAAAAATAGAAAAAATTCCACATGGTCAGGCTGTTGCAAAGGGAATGGTTATCGCAGCTCAGTTTTCAACCGTATTGAATGCTTTGTCGGAAGATGCAGTATCTCGTATGAGAAGACTCATTGAGGAATATCATTTGCCCATAAATATAGAAAGCCGACCGGAGGATATAGAGCAGCTTTTTAAAATGGATAAGAAAAGAGAAAAAGATTTTATCCATTTCATTTTGCTCAATGAACTGGGAAAGGGGAAGGTGATTCCTGTGAAAATGGACAGGCTTTCTGAACTCTTGAATCAATTTATTACAAATAAATAATATTATTTACAGATGGATGTAGTTGTATCACCGGGAGCTATTGAAGGAAGAGTACCGGTAAATGCGTCGAAAAGTGCAATGCAAAGGGCTGTTGCTGCAGCGCTTATGGCTAGAGGAAATAGCATTATTACTAATCCGGGAGTGAGTAATGATTGTGTGGCGGCATTGAAAGTGGCTGAAGCATTGGGTGCAATCGTGGATTTTAGTAAGAAAAAGGTGGAAATCAAAGGACAGGGAATTCATCCTACTAAGCCGGAAATCAATTGTGGTGAATCGGGTTTGGGTATTCGTATGTTTACCCCTATTGCTGCTCTGAGCGATCAGGAAATTACGATAGTCGGAGAAGGTAGTTTAAAGAAAAGACCTGTTCATTTTTTTGAAAAAGTTTTGCCTCAATTAGGAGTGTCTTGTAAAACGACGGATGGAAAACCGCCATTGACCATAAAAGGGCCTTTAAAACCCATTGATATTACGATAGACGGCTCTTTGAGTTCGCAGTTTTTGACCGGTCTGTTGATGGCTTATGGATCCTGTGCTGAAAATAAGACCATTACAGTAACCAATTTAACAAGTAAGCCATACATAGAACTTACCTTGAGTATTATGGAGTACTTTGGTATCTCCGTAGAACATGAAAATCTCCAGAAGTTTCATTTTGGTTCTATTCGTCCTTATAGAGCAAGGGATTATATGGTAGAGGGAGATTGGAGTGGCGCTGCTTTCTTGTTGGTTGCCGGAGCTATTGGCGGACAGGTTGAAGTTGATAATTTAAATACGCTTTCTACCCAGTCAGATAAAGCCATTTTGGATGCCATAGAAAAAGCAGGAGCCAAGGTGATGAAGGGCATGTTTGCGATTGTGGTGGAAAAAAACAAATTGAATGCTTTCGATTTTGATGCAACAGACTGTCCCGATTTATTCCCTCCGTTGGTGGCATTAGCAGCTAATTGTGAAGGTATTTCGAGGATTATTGGTGTGGATAGATTGAAGCACAAAGAGAGCAATCGCGGAATCACTTTGCAGCAAGAGTTTGGTAAAATGGGAATAAAGATTGAGTTGAATAGAAATGAAATGTTGGTTCATGGCGGAACGGGAATTAAAGCTGCAGATGTGCATTCGCATTATGATCATCGTATTGCCATGGCATGTGCTATTGCAGCAACTAATGCTGACGGGCCGGTGAAAATTGAAGTGGCAGAAGCCGTTAATAAGTCCTATCCGGAGTTTTGGCATCATTGGCAAAAACTTAATGGGAAAGTAAAAGCCTTAGCTGTAACTGATTAAAATAATGATGAATGAATACGTTTGGAAGACTTTTTAGAATAAATATATTTGGAGAATCTCATGGAGAAAGTGTAGGGATTAACATCGATGGTTGTCCTGCCGGAATTCCGATGGAGATGGATGATTTTATGCCTGATTTGAAAAGGAGACAGGGAGGAAAAAAAGGAGGTACTCCAAGAAAGGAACCGGATATCCCTATTTTTAAATCCGGAATTTTTAATGGTCGTACGACCGGAGCGCCGATTACGATATTATTTGAGAATACGAATACACGCTCTAAAGATTATAGCAAACTTAGAGCCTTTCCGCGACCCGGGCATGCAGATTTTGTAGCTTCCGAAAAATATGGTGGTTTTGAAGATT
>DATGTY010000168.1:0-3136 GCA_035301605.1 Chitinophagaceae bacterium
CTTTGACAATGGACTAAGAAATGCCTTAATTGGTGATTTTCGACTACCGGCTGTCCGTAAAGATATGGGCGCTTTATGGGAAAGTTACTGTATTTCCGAACGTATTAAATACAACACCTATTATCAGAAAAATCAAGCGTATTATTTCTGGCGTACTTATGACCGGCAAGAAATTGATCTGATTGAAACCTCAACGGATACGATACGTGCTTTTGAATTTAAATGGGGGAAAAAGACCAAAAAAATCCCTGCTTTTTTTTCAAAAAACTATCCCGATGCTTCCTATACTATCATCAATCCCACCAATTATTTGGATTTTATCAGCTAAAGCAAAAAAATACTCCTAATTTTGAACAACACTTAAAAATGGGACTACTGACTTATGCACTATCTATCTGTTGAAAATCTGAGTAAATCTTACGGTATCAAGACCCTATTTGAAGATATTTCCTTTCACCTCTCGGAAGGAGATAAAGTGGCACTTATTGCAAAAAATGGCTCAGGAAAATCCTCTTTATTGAAAGTTATCGCCGGAAAAGACAGCGCCGAATCCGGGAAAGTATGGATACATAAAGACGTGCAGGTAGCCTTTTTAGATCAAAGATTCCAATTGAACGAGGCGCAAACGGTCAATGATAATATTTTTCAACATGCGCATCCCACACTTCAACTTATCAACAGATATGAAGCCTCTTTAGCCAATCAAAATCAAGAAGAGATTGCTGAACTTGCCGGACAGATGGATAGCGTAGATGCATGGAAATTTGAAGCTACGGTTAAGGAAATTTTAGGGAAATTAGGAATTGATTTTTTAACCCAGAAAGTGGCTACCCTTTCAGGCGGACAAAAAAAAAGAGTTGCTCTGGCCAAAGTTCTTATAGACATAGGCTTTGATCATCAAAGTACGTTATTGATACTGGACGAGCCCACCAATCATTTGGATGTGGAGATGATTGAATGGCTGGAAGAGTATCTGAGTACTGCAAAGATGACTTTGCTACTGGTTACTCATGATCGATATTTCCTTGATAATGTTTGTAATAAAATATTAGAGTTAGATGAGGGGCAAATCCACGTGCATCAAGAATCCTATGCCCAGTTTCTGGAAAACAAACAACATCGGATAGAAGTAGCTGATGCGTCCCGAGAAAAGGCCAAAAATTTATATCGTAAAGAATTGGAATGGATGCGGCGTCAGCCCAAGGCAAGAGGCACAAAGGCCAAATCCAGAATTGATGCTTTCCATGATGTAAAAGAACAGGCTTTGAATAAATCCCATGATGCCCAAATGGCACTGGATATGAAGATGACTCGTCTGGGAGGGAAAATTATAGAATTAAAAAAAATCAGGAAAGCTTATGATGAAAACATGTTGATAGATGGGTTTGACTACACTTTCAAAAAAGGGGAACGAATTGGCATTATTGGGAAAAATGGCGTAGGAAAATCAACTTTTCTAAATATCATACAAGGCATTGAAGAACAAGATTCAGGAAAAGTAAATGTGGGTCAGACCGTTACATTCGGTTATTATCACCAGCAGGGACTAAAGCTGAAAGAAGATGCAAGAATTATCGACTGGGTGAAAGAAATTGCAGAAAACTTCCCATTGGCAGACGGAGGGGTTATTGGTGCCAGAGAATTTTTAAAACGATTTCTATTCCCTCCCGATCAGCAATATACCTATATTTCCCAACTCAGCGGAGGGGAGAAAAAACGCCTGCAATTATTATCCGTTTTATACCGAAATCCTAATTTTCTCATTCTAGATGAGCCTACGAATGATTTGGATATAGAAACCTTGCAGGTACTGGAAGACTTTCTTGACTCATTTCCAGGTTGTTTAATTATCGTATCTCATGATAGGTATTTCATGGATCGACTCATTGACCATCTCTTTGTTTTCCAAGGAGATGGTCAAATTCGGGACTTCCCAGGGACTTATTCTCAATACAGGATAGAAGCGCAAGCAGAAGACAAAAGGAAAGCCAAAGAGAAAATGCAGTCCAAACCGGCATCCGACAAACAGAAAAAAGTAAAAACCCAAAAGAAGTTATCCTATAATGAACAACGGGAATTAAAAAAAATAGAACAAAAGCTTCCTAAACTGGAAGCACGAAAAAAGGAATTAACCCAAAAATTATCTAACCCCGACTTACCCTACGAAGAATTGCAAGAAGCCTCTCAGCAGGTAGGACAAGTCTCAGGTGAATTAGAAGAATTAGAAATGCGTTGGTTAGAACTGGAAGAGATTAAAGGATAATTTCCCTCCTATTCCACAGTTACTGATTTGGCCAAATTTCTAGGTTTGTCCACATCTAATTCTTTCAATACGCCAATATGATAGGCTAATAATTGGAAAGGAATCACATTAATTAAAGGAGCAACCACTTCATCTGCTTCAGGAACCTCAATGACATCATCGGCCATAGCAGCAATTGTTTTATCACCCTCTGTTACTATCGCAATTACTTTCCCTCCTCTGGCCTTTACTTCCTGAATATTAGATACAATTTTTTCATAAAACCTATCTTTTGTAGCCACGAAAACAACAGGAAGATTTTCATCTACCAAGGCAATAGGTCCATGTTTCATTTCTGCCGCAGGATAGCCCTCTGCATGGATATAAGAGATTTCTTTCAATTTTAAAGCACCTTCCAGCGCTACAGGAAAATTATACCCCCTTCCCAGATATAAGAAGTCAGAAGCATCTTTATATTTCTCTGCAATCTTTTTAATATGCTCATTTTGTTTCAAGGCCTTATCTACCTTATCAGGAATCTGTTCTAATTCATGTAACAAGGTATGATATCGCGTCTGATCTAAGGTTCCTTTTTCTATTCCCACCTTTAACGCTATTTGTGTCAAAACGGTTAGCTGCGCGGTAAACGCTTTGGTGCTCGCTACCCCAATCTCGGGACCGGCATGCGTATATGCTCCGGCATGAGCTGCCCTAGGAATAGAAGAGCCTACGACATTACAAATACCAAAAATCAAAGCGCCATTCTTCTTGGCTCTTTCAATAGCGACCAGCGTATCTGCCGTCTCGCCTGACTGAGAAATAGCCACAATAATATCGCCTTCTTCTATGACCGGATTTCTGTATCTGAATTCTGATGCATATTCCACTTCTACC
>DATGTY010000169.1:0-2015 GCA_035301605.1 Chitinophagaceae bacterium
TTTTACCCATTTTGATATCAACTACCCTGTTCTTTATGCAGGTGTATCTTATTCTGATCCCAAATTAACTGAGAAGGTATTTCCAAACTTACCGGTTGATATTCACGTTTTCCCTACTACTATTTTCATTGATAAAGAAGGCTTCGTAAGAAAAGTACATAGCGGCTTTAACGGCCCCGCTACCGGGAAATATTATGATCAATTCAAAGAAGAATTTAATCATATTGTGGATGGTTTATTAGCGGAATAACCATTTAATAAAAGCTGCCTTTCATTAAGGAGAGACAGCTTTTATTCTTTTAAAGTATGAGCTAGCCTGTCTCCTAATTTTTTTGCAGTTTCTATCAGGTTTTCCCCGGTATTTTTTAAAGCCAATTCAAGTGATACATCGGCAGAAGATATAGGCACAATTTCATTGAAAAGCGCAGTTAATTCAGGCGAATCTTCTTCCACTGAAAAGCCGGTAAAACCAATTACAGGAATACTTTTATTCTTCGCTCTTTGGGCTACACCAAACGGACCTTTTCCGCCCAAAGTCTGTTTATCTATACTCCCTTCGCCCGTAATCAGCAAATCTGCATCCGCCAACAATGCCTCAAAACCAATTAAATCCAAATAAAAATCAATACCATTGACCAGTTGCGCATCAGCATAGACATACATTCCTGCGGCTGCCCCTCCTGCAGTCCCTCCTGCAATGATGCTATTCATATCTTTACCAGTCATTTCCAAACCTATGTTTCTCCATTTTTCAAGAAACTTTTCTAAGCTGTTTATGTCTGAAAGTCCGGCTCCTTTCTGTGCTCCAAAAACTGCGGCAGCACCATTTTTTCCTAACAGCCTATTTTCCACATCACAAAGTATAATCAATTCACAGCTCAATAATCTGTCATCAATAGTATCAACCGCTACAGTAACAACATTGGCTAACATTTGGGGAATGGGATAAAGTGATTCCCCGTTTTTATTTAAAAACCGCATCCCCAGCGCATAAAGTAATCCACAACCACCATCAATCGTTGCGGAACCACCCATACCTAATATTATTTTTGAGACTCCGCTATCCAGAGCCTTTTTAATCACTTCTCCAGTTCCAATACTTGTCGCACCAAGCGGGCGATAATCAGATACATCCAATTGCCTCAGACCCACACTGTCGGCCATTTCGATAACAGCCGTTTCCCCTTCATCTATAATGCTAAAGTTCGATTCAATCGGTCTTCCTAAAGCATCATGAACCGCCACCTTTTGTTTCTCCCCACTTTTGTAATCATGAATCAACCGACAGGTTCCATCGCCCCCGTCTCCTATTGGACAAATTAATAATTGACAAGTCAAATTGCTCCGGCGAAAACCTTCTGAAATAGCTTCCGCTACAGATTTTGCATCAAGTGCATGCTTAAATGCATTAGGTGCCACAACAATTCGTTTCATATTCCACAGCTGTTTAAATGGGAGTTCTTCCTCATTATTCCAACCATAAAAATACATAATAAAAACGAGCCATTGCTTATTTTAGTGGCAAGTCCTCTAATCTACTGCCGGGATAAAGGATATTTCTCCGCTTTGATAAAACTGATTTTGAACAGGCGTTAGGGGATGACTTTGCATAAAATTCATCAGCTTACGAACTTCTTGACTATGCATTCCTTCCCAGACCTTATATTTTTCAGGGTCATTGGCAGGACCAAAAAGCCATTTATTATATACACTAAACAATCCCTCTTCCAATAACACATCATAATAATCAAAAAGATAAAAAGGATAGACTAATTTAGCAAAATGATTCCAATTTAAAAGGAATCGCGTTCTCGTCATCATCAAAGAAGATGGGGTAACGCCCTGCTTGATACTGGAAGCTGCACTCTTGCCCAAGGTTTTCAAAGCAGTTTCTTTAAAACTGGATTTATCAAGGGTAGAAAACCCGGATTGAGAAGAATTTGAATGCATTAAGTTTAAGGTTATACTATTACTAATAACCAGTTTATAAGCAGCCAACAATTTTTTCTTCATAT
>DATGTY010000170.1:0-9023 GCA_035301605.1 Chitinophagaceae bacterium
TTCAATCTTTTACTCTTTCTTTTCTTATTTACCTCAAAATCCTGCGCCACATCTAGCTCCTGCATCACCTGATGAAAATTTGAATGTTCCAGATTCTTTTTTTCTTCCTCCGTCAATGGCAAATCCGCTTCTACCTTAATATTCAATCTATTTAAATAAAATGCAGATTGCTTCAGATCCGGATGTTCTTTTAACAAATTTTCTAATTTATCCTTTTCTTCATTCGTTATATTCCCTACCATCTCCTTTGCCAGCAAATCCCATATATGTGATTCTTCCATCGATTGTACTTACTTAATTGTATATAGGACGCATGTAAAAAGGAATACCCCTAAAACAATTGAACTATTTTTTTAAAAACAAATAAACCTATACTTTTACTTATTCAAAGACATCTCTATTCAAACCATTTTTATGGATCAGGAAGATATACGTTATTGCCTTGAAAAAATTGCCCAACAGGGAGATGTTAGGTCTTTTAAGAAAATTTATTCGCATTACTTCATTCGTCTTTTGAAATTATCTTACACAATTGTTCATTCCAAAGAATCTGCAGAAGAAATAGTCAACGACGTTTTTGTTAAGCTATGGAAGAAAAAAGAAGAGTTAATCTCCATTGATAAACCCGATGTTTATTTTTATATCGCAGTTAAAAATAAATCGCTTGATTACTTAAGAAAACAAAACAAGAAAAAGGTTTTAAATTTAGCACTCATCAGTGAATCTCATCTACGCACTTCTACTAATCCCGAGACCATCATGCTCACAAACGAACTCAGGAATAAAATAAAAACAGCCATAGATCAACTGCCTGCACGTTGTAAACTTATCTTTAAACTAGTAAAAGAAGATGGACTAAAATATAAAGAAGCAGCAGCGGTTTTAGACCTTTCTATAAAAACCATAGAATCTCAGCTCGCCATTGCCACGAAAAAACTATCTCAAACTCTTTTGAATACGGATACACAAAAGAAAAAGAGTCACTTCCTATAGACGCCCTCCAATATCGTCTATTCTTCATATTCTCTTTCTCAAAAAAGCATAAAACATAATACAGATTAGCGTACTTTAATTACTTTTGCAATACACAATCTTAAACCAGTCCATATGTCTAGTCCACAATTTCATTTTCCCAATCAGTCAAACTATTATAAAGGTAAAGTTCGTGATGTTTATTCCATAGGAAACGATTTAATGGTGATGATTGTCAGCGATAGAATCTCTGCCTTTGATGTGATTCTTCCGCGTCCTATACCCTATAAAGGCCAGGTATTGAATCAAATTGCCCAACACATGCTGGATGCTACCAAAGATATTGTTCCTAACTGGGTAAAAGCGGTTCCTGTACCCAACGTAACCATTGGCTTGCAATGTGAACCATTTCAGGTAGAGATGGTTGTTCGTGGAAATTTGACAGGACATGCCTGGCGCACGTACAAAAGTGGGCAGCGGCAATTGTGTGGCGTTCCGCTTCCGAAGGGAATGAAGAAAAATGATTTTTTTGAACACCCCATTATTACGCCCAGTACCAAAGCGCATGAGGGACATGATGAAGATATTTCCAGAGAAGAAATCATTCGTAGAGGAATTGTAAATGAACAAGACTATAAACAACTCGAAAAATATGCTTTAGCACTTTTCAAAAGAGGAAAAGAACTCGCCGCCAAACAAGACTTAATATTAGTGGATACAAAGTACGAATTCGGAAAAATCGGAAATACCATTTATCTTATTGATGAAATTCACACCCCCGATTCTTCCCGATATTTCTATGCAGACACTTATGAAGAAAATCAAAAAGCCGGTAAACCTCAACGTCAGCTAAGTAAAGAATTTGTTCGGGAATGGCTCATGAAAAATGGATTCCAGGGAAAAGAGGGGCAACAAGTTCCCGAGATGAACGATGATTTTATAACATCGGTAAGTAATCGCTATATAGAGTTGTATGAACATATTATAGGACAAGCTTTCGAGAAGCATGAAATAGACAGCCTTACATTAGAAAAAAAAGTTGGAGAGAAACTCCGTCTATTAAAACAATAACTACTCTATCCTCATGAATTCCCTACTCAGAAAAAACTTTACGCACACCACTGGAGAAGAAATATCCGATGAAGATTTTGACTATTTTTCAAGCTTTTTCTTTACCAAATCGGTGGATAAAAAGGTGATCTTGAAAGAAGAAGGTGATTGTGCAAATTATGTCTATTTTATTTTAGAAGGATCTGCCTATTCCTTTTATACAAATGATAATGCGGATCGTAATGCCATCCAATTTGCCCTAGAAGGTTACTGGATTACAGACCATTATAGTTTTTTCTCTAGGGAAAAAAGTGTTTATTCTATCCAAACATTAGAGCCTTCAGAATTATTAGTGATTAACAGGGATCATTACGATAAGCTTTGTAAATCTTCTCATCTATATGAACACTTCTTTCGACTTCTCATACAGAATGCTTTTGTGGCATTGCAATACAGATTAGCACTCACCACAAGCGAGGATGCCAAACATCGCTATATCGCCTTTGCAGAATATTATCCTCATTTTATCCAACGCATACCCCAATATCTGATAGCATCTTATCTCGGAATTAAACCCCAATCGCTAAGCAGAATCAGACAGGAACTGGCCAGAAAAAAATAAATATTCCTTTATTCACTTAGGTTAATCTCATTTTAAATACTTCTATAGACTTTTGCATCATTAATAAAATAATTAAAGTTTAAAGCGTAGAATTATGGAAAACACAAAATGGATTTTAGACCAGGCTCATAGTGAGCTGTTTTTTAAAGTAAAACACTTAATGATCACCAATGTAAGAGGTGAATTTCAAAATTTTGATATCGTAGTAGATGCTAACGGAGATGATTTTGACAATGCTAAAGTATCTGCAACTGCTGATGTAGAATCAGTTTTTACGAAGCAAAAAGATCGTGATAACCACCTCAAAGGAGAAGATTTTTTTGATGCAGCTAATCATCCTCAACTTAAATTCGAAAGCACTTCTGTTGTAAAATTAGATGCTCATAATTATAAACTATCCGGAGATTTAACGATTAGAGGAGCCGTTAAAGAGGTTGTTCTAGACGTAGAATTCGGAGGTGTTGTTAATGATCCGGTAAGCGGACATACCAAAGCAGGATTCACCATCAACGGAAAAATAAACCGCGGAGACTGGGGACTTACTTACAACGCAGCATTAGAATCAGGCGGCGTTTTATTAAGTGATGAAGTACGTATCACCGCAGAAATACAACTTATAAAAGAAGAAGCCGAAAAAGCCGCCTAATTGTTTCCGGCTCATTCAGCCTGTATTATCGGAAACATCCGATAATACAGGTTTTTTTATAATACTTTTTTTACTTCATAAAGCGGGCTAAAGCTATATAAATTCCCGGTTTTTAGATCTTTCCCCTCATATCTTTTTCGCAACTTCTTTCCACGTATAAATAGCTGTCCGCCATTCACTTGAAACCTATCTCCCTCTTCTAATTCTTCTATAAGCGTAAGTCCCTCATCGTCATTTGAGTCATACCTTCTCAGGGTTTTTGCCAAATCAATATCAGAACTAGATCTGACCGCAGGATTACGCATATATCGCGTCATGGCTACAGATACATCTTCCGGAAACCGTTTCAGCACATCCATTTCTGCCATCAAATCAATAAAGGTTTGCTTCCATTGCCAGCCATGGGGTTTTACAGAATTTCCATAATATTCAAAGACTAAAAGATGGGCAATTTCATGCGTCAAGGTCAAAAAGAACGCATACGGATTCAAATTTCCATTCACTGAAATTTTATGACCTGCACCATTATGTGGTTTTTTATAATCACCTAACACACTTTTACGAGCAGGTTTAATCGTTAATTGAACATGATAGCGCTTAATCCAATGCACCAGAAAAGGGAAAGTTCCATCAGGCAAATAATCTTTAAGCTTTTCTAAAGGGGCGGCATTTGTTTTACTCCTCATTTTGCGGTTTGGTTTGCTTTGTCGGCGTCTTCGCAACTCTCATCAAGCTTCTGGTTTCCAATACGGTATAAATAAGATACAATACAAAGAAAAGGATAATAGTGCCTAAATTTAAATCTTCTTTGTTAATAAAAGCATAGATTAGAATACCAATTGCACAAATAAACAATTTTGCAAAGGTAGAAATATATACATGCCTCATAAACGCATGATGATTACTGGATTTTATACTTTTCAATCCCAAATAATACAATGCCGCCGATAAAACAGCCAGAATTATATTAGCTACCATCCCTGCCACATTATCAATTCCCCAACCCTCTAACAAATGAGAATATGCAATTCCCAAACCATTGACTCCACAGAAAATGGCAATGAGTATGATATAAAATCTATCCATCCTTTTTTTCAAATGTTTTAATTATTCGCCACAAAGTTACGCCTAAAGCTAATAAGGGAAAAATTATTAAAAATATCGGAAGTTCCAAATCCCACCATTTATCTAGCTTAAATCCCAAAAAAGCAGTTATTCCCAACATAGCCATCATTTCTGAAGCCAGACCGGCATAGCGCAACCATTTTCTATTATTTTTGTTTGAACTTTCCATACTCCCCCTTAATTCTCCCGTCTTTTGCTTTACTTTTGCTTTCAAATAAAACAAAAACAAATATCCCGGGTCGCAATATATGCAATTTTAATTATTTATTAAACAAACCTAAACTATTCCCAATAGAATTCCATACTTTTACTAACGCTTCAATGAACTCTTTTAAACAGCATATAAAGAAGAAACTCTTCCTTCTCCTTCTCCTTCTCTTAGTCGCAGGATTATACTCCTCTGTTTTCGCACAAGAGATTATTATTAATGAAAATGATTCCTCCTGGATGCAAGAAGAGATACCCTCCAAAGCACTGTCCAAAAAGAAATTTACAATCCTCAGACGTTGGTACCAAAATACAGTGACCCATTACAACTTTTACTTTAATTGTAAGCAAACCCTGCGGAGAAGCATTTCCCGCGCGAAAGAGCAGCATAAAGACAACTATGATTCTGTCATAAGCATCACGCCATTTCAAGCCGCTGACATTCGCATGTTTTCCGCAAATATGGATTCTATTATCTATAATGCCAGTATAGGAATACAAACCCATGATCCACGTAGCAAATGGGTAAAACGCTTATACCTTCTAACGGGGAAAGCCTATTTTTACAAGGGAGACTATAGCCAAGCAATAGACCTCTTTAAATACATGATTAAAAACTTAGGAGATCGAGATAAGATGAATCGGCCTGCAATAGTCGGGACTCGTGCATATCAATCAGAAGAAAACATTTCCATCATGACTTCTGAGACGAAAAATAACCATACAACCTTTGCCCGAAACGATGCCTTTATATGGCTTATTCGATCCTATTTCAAGCAAAAAAACTTTGATAGGATGACAACTTTAATGAGCAGTATTAAATCGGACCCCAACCTGCCACAAAGATTGCTTGGTCAATTACAGCTCATTCAATTTAAATATTACACCGAAACCCATCGCAATACAGATGCATTGCAGGCGCTACAAAAAGCTATTGCTTTTTCTCAAAATAAAGAACTGCAAGCCCGTCAACAATTCGTTCTTAGCCAGATTTATGAACAACAGGGGAAATTAAGAAAAGCTTTATCAAACTATCAAAAAGTGAATGACTACAAACCATCTCCCGAGATGAAATTCTTCACTCAGTTACGCATTATACTCATTCAGGCATCTCGTCCTTCTTATCCCTACAGTCTGACCAAAGCAAACCTTTTAAAAATTGCCCAAAAGAGGAAATTTGCTCATTTCAGAGGTATTTTATATCAATATTTAGGTAAACTGGCACTGCAAACCGGGCATTCCAAAGAAGGAATTGCATTTCTAGAAAAAGGACTCTCCTTTAAAGACCAAAACACAGAAACCCTTTCAAAGACTTACCTGTTATTAGCCCATTACTATTACAAAAATGCAAATTTCAAGCTTGCAAAAAAATATTTTGATCTGGCACTTGCAGCTGCTCCCAACGCCGATGTTAATCATGAAAAAATTGCTGCGTTATCTAAGATAGTGACCAATTTAGAAGTTATACATCAAGAAGACAGTTTGCAACAGTTAGCAAATCTGCCCAAAGATTCTCTTTATGCCTTTTTGCAAAGTATTGTAAAAGACAGTATAAAGACCAGAAAAAAACAAAACCTTATTCTGGAAGCCACGTCAACCAACAAAAACGATGTCTTTAGAAAAAAAACATCTCAGTTGCTCGGTCGCAATCAAAGTAGTAATAACAAATGGTATTTTTATAATAACGATGTCAAAGCCAAAGGATATTCCACTTTTCAATCACAATGGGGGAAAAGACCATTAAAAGACAATTGGCGACTGAGTGATCCTGATGCTTACACCAACACTAATAATACCACAAAATCAAAGCAGGATACCATCCTCGAGACACAAACACAACAAAAAAATGGTCAACGCTTTGCGAAACAACTATTCAACCAGTTATACAGCCCCATTCCTACAGACAGTAGCTCTAGAAAAGCTTCTGAACAAAAAGAAATGGAAGCTTATCACAAGGTAATCAACATCTATTACCTTCAATTAAAAAACAATAAAGCTGCCTTATCTGTCATTCAAAAACTATTAGCACATAAAAAGAACAATCCTTATTTAGCTGCCTGCTATTACAAACTTTATCTTATTTATAAAGAATCTAATCAACAGGAGAAAGCAGCTCATTATAAGCAACTGCTAGAGAAACAATTCTCTGATAACAAGCTGACTGAAACAGTTTCAGCCCCCAATACTAAAAAGGCAGAAGATGAGAAACAAAATAAAGTGGAACAACTCTATAATAAAGCCTATCAGAGCTATAAATCCGGCAATTGGGGACAGATTCCAATCTTAAGAGAAAAAACAAGGAAATTTCAGCCAAAAGAACAACAGAAGGCTCGTTTTGACCTATTAAATGCCATGGCATTAATCAAAGCCGATAGTATTGATTCCGGGATGACCGCTCTACAACAAGTGATAGATCAATACCCAAAACAAAAGACAATAACTCAACGTGCAAAACTGATTTCTTCAAAGATAAAGAACAAAGATCAAATTATTCAACACATCAAATCCACTTACACGCCTCCGACAGACACCAATCAGACAAACAATTTATATACGACCAACCTTCTCAAACAACAGAAACCTCAAGATAACACACAGCCTCTAAACAAGAATACAACCAACAAAGAAAAGAAACAGCTATCGCAAAAGAATAAACCCGAAAAAGAGCAAATCAAACAGCCAACGCAAAACAAGGAGTCCAAGAAGACCATTTCAACCCCATACAAAATCGAAAGAGACGTCCCTTACTATGTTATTCTGCGTTTCAAAAAAACCTATACAAAACTAATTAATAAAACAAAAAAAGCCTTTGATAATTACAATCAGAAATACTATTCTAAAGACTCCATAAAGGTAAGTCGCTATGTTTTAGAACATAACCAAGCTATCCTCATTTTCAGGCCATTCAAAAATGAACGTGAAGCCTTACTTTATTATAACACACTAAAAAAAGACACAAAATTAGAAACCATCCCCAATATTAGCCCTTCAGACTATAAATATTTCTTTATCTCCAAAAATAACTTTATCATTTTATACAAAACGCAGGATTTGAACGGATATTTAACCTTCTTTCATGAGCATTACAAATAATTTTTTTATACTTTGCAGCCCTAAAAAGAAACCGCTTTCGGCATAACCTTTGTTTAAGCACAGAAGATGAAAACATCAGTAAAAATACTTTGGACCCTCGTTTGGGTAGGAATTGTTCTATTTTTTTTAACCTTATTATTTATCAACTGGGGAGTTATTGGTCATATGCCCCCATTAAAAGTAATGGAAAACCCTTCTGCCGATTTAGCAACAGAGGTTTATGCTAGTGATGGTTCTCTGATGGGTAAATTCTACTATAGCGGACAAAACCGCATGGCGACAGACTACAAAGACATTTCCCCCTACGTAATTAATGCACTAATAGCCACCGAAGACAAACGTTTTTTCGAACATTCAGGAATAGATCCTATAGGCACCCTGGCCATCCCTCTGTATTTAATGATGGGAGAAAAAAGGGGATCCAGCACCATTACGCAACAGCTGGCACTTAACCTATTCGGGACAAGATCATCCAATCTGTTTATACGTGCCTTCCAGAAACTGAATGAATGGGTCATCGCAATTAAATTAGAAAGGAATTTTACAAAAAAAGAAATCTTACTGATGTACCTAAATACAGTAGGGTTTGGAGATAATATAAAAGGCATAAAAAATGCGGCTTTAACTTTCTACAGTAAAAAGCCATCAGAGCTAAACATCGATGAATCAGCAATGCTTATAGGAATGCTCAAAGGGAATACAATTTTCAACCCTCGTATCCACCCTAAATATGCCTTAAGACGCCGAAATACCGTCATCAATAACTTGGCTAAAAATGGTTTCATTACAGAGGAAGTAAGACAAAAAGCTATAAACAACCCTATAGAATTACACTATAACAAAACGAATCAAAATTCCGGGATATCACCTTATGCCAGAGCCTACTTGAGAAAATACATGGAAAAATGGTGTTCGCTGCATAAAAAACCGGATGGAAGTAACTATAGCATTTATACAGACGGGTTAAGAATATATACAACGATTGATCCTCTAATGCAAAAATTTGCGGTGGAGGCTGTTGATAATCATCTATCCAAATTACAGAAAACTTTTGACAAACAATCAAACATTAAGTCGGGACGCGTATGGGAAAATCATTCAAGGTATCTGAACATATTTGTCAAAAGAAGTCGTCGATACAAACAGATGGCGGCTGCCGGTAAATCGGAAGAAGAAATTATGAATTTCTTTAAAACCAAGAAAGTAAAAATGAGAGTCTTTTCTTGGGATCACTCCGCCGATGGCATACCACATTCTGTTGATACTATGATGACCCCTTTAGACTCTGTAAAGCATTTTGCAGAAACA
>DATGTY010000171.1:0-4893 GCA_035301605.1 Chitinophagaceae bacterium
GTCGATGCTGTCTTGCCCCCCTCTAAAAAGCTCGCCATCTATTTTATGATATATGGAAACATTTTTTCTAAACAAAAGGTAATCCCTATAAACTGTATTATAAAAAGTATGGAAACCATATTCTGAATATCCTACAACTTCAATTTGTTTAAGCTCCTTGTTTATAACAGTTTCATAATATGAAAAGTCATTCTCTAAAACATCACCTTTATAAGTAATCGTCTCCCCAATCTTTAAAAACCTTCTATTAGATCTTTTCCATTTAGAGTAATTAAGAGGCTTATTTCCGTTCTTTTGATTTTTCACATGTGATTTTTTCATAAAATAAACTTTATTATAATAATCTAAGAATATCGATAACTAATTTAGCTTTCCAATATTGGCTTTAATATTTCTGGGCTTCGCTCCTTAAACAAGGCCATACGTTTGACTATTTCGTTTTGGGGATCAGTCCATTTAGAATGTAAAATATCTATAACCTTTTCTTTTTCTGGATCACTTAATTCGTCAAACTCTTTGTCTTGTATCACTTCATCGATATCCTGTTCTACAAATTTTAATATATCTATAGCGCGTTCTTCCATGTGATCGGAGAAGTATAGGTTTAGGCACATTGCATCTGTAATTAACATTAAATTTTGGATATCATATCCCTGTCGAGTTGAAAAAGATACAATTGAGTATATATTTGACCACACTTTTTTCTTTAAATCTTGAAATCCTTTTGGCAAAGGAAATTCTTTAATATCTTTCACTAAAATCTTTGGAAAATCGCCTTTCGTAGCTTTTGGTGATGCGTTAAAATGAAAAAATGTCCCTATACAAGAGTTTAAAATAATAGCAACCGCCTCCAAACAATATTCCGAATCTAATATAGTTAAAACTGATGGATCATTGTAAAGCTCCTCGTCAGTTATTGCAGCGAAAATTGAAGGGTTTGTAATCTCTCTTACTAATAACCTCTTACCTTGAAAGAACTTAGGATTTCTTGGATTTGCAATTCCATTACAATAATCAACATACTCTTTACCATTCCAAGCGACGATATACTTTCTAACATCTTCTCCCCACATCCATTTTTTCAAACCATCAACGTATGATGAGAAATGGTATGCCCTGGATTCTATAATCTTACGGCTTTGCCCCTTATATTTATCGTAAGCAATCAGCCCTTGCGAAATTTCAGGGAAGTAAAAACTAAGTTGTTTGGATTTCTTTTGAATTTGCGCTATCACATTTATTTTACTTTTAGGAAGTT
The DNA here is from genome assembly GCA_035301605.1 of Chitinophagaceae bacterium. Lineage (GTDB taxonomy): Bacteria > Bacteroidota > Bacteroidia > Chitinophagales > Chitinophagaceae > FW021-bin31. The sequence goes on from DATGTY010000171.1 coordinate 1,259, forward strand.
TGAATGCTAATGCCCAATTCTGTGAAAACTCCATTAATAAAGACTTATTCAAAAAACTTTCCTTTTGATTGATAAATTGAAATACAGATAAACCAGAATAGGCGGTTGAAAGATATTTAATATTATCTGATTCAACACCTTTTACAAATACAAAAACTGAATTTCTCACAGTTGCTGTATCAAACAAGGAAAAGTTTGTAAAGTCAATTATTAACTTTACACCCCATTTCTTTAATAATTCATTCCGATAACTTTCAGCAAAGACATTAAAGAGATACGTATTAGGTGTTATGTAGCAAAGACAACCATTATCTGAAATTAATTTATGGGCTATTTCTATGAAAAAATAGTAGATTTCATAATCAGGCACTTTATTTAAATACATCAAAGTTTCTTTTCTATCCGCTCCCTTAATTGAAACTCCATAAGGCGGATTCCCTATTACTACATCGAAACCTTCTTTAATATCAAACATCCATTCTGGATCAAAGAATGGTGAAGAAGCGTTTTGGTCGTAGGGGTCCCATTTGGCTAATTTTTCTGCAGTATCCAAAGGTAAGCCCTGGGCTTTCAGTTTTGCGGCTATTTTTGTTCTTAATTGTTCATCCTCTTCCCTACACTTGATTTTCTTATCTTTTGTTCTCGCACTGAATAATTCACTCCGAACAGCTTTTAATTGTTTTTCTAAAGCTTTAATCTCGTCCGTACTAAATAAATTATGCTTTTTTTCTATGCCAATCAGCGTATTAGCTGTTACAAATTTGATCTCCAAATTAGGCAAAGGACGAATACCAAAGTTTTCTTTATCCTTTCTCACCTTTTGTTCTGTCACCAAAGAAATAAAGAATCTCAACTTTGAAATTTGTGTAGCTATAGGCTGTATGTCCACACCATATATACAGTTTTCAATCAAAAAGAGCTTACGGGCATAATCCGGATCATTAATACTCTGATCAAATGCTTCATTAATTTCCAACAACAGTTGTTGTCTGGCTTCTTTATCCTCGATTTCGAAGGCATCTTTACTTTCTTGTTGTGCTTTTTCTAATTGCACTTCATACCATAACTCATTATCTGCATCTAATTTTTGCAAGATATGGACCATTTTCTGTAATATTCCCATAGGAAAAGCTCCAGAACCACAAGCCGGATCCAGAATGGTGCAAGAACTTAAAGCTCTTATAATGTCTTTCTGTAATCTTGGCTTATCTGCAAATACCTCTACATTGTCAAAAGATGTCAATTGATGCAGTTTCTCGTCAATATCCTTTTCATCTAATCCCCTCCAGTCGATAATAGCATTTTTCAAATAAGCGATCAGGCTTTCGTCCACCATATAGTTAACAATCTCCCTTGGCGTATAGAACGAACCAGTTTGTTTTCGGGCGGTAGTCTTTGTTTCGGGATTGTAACTAGCCAATAAATTTTCAAACACTTTTCCTAAAAGCTCAGGATCCAGGGCTACGTCTTCCTCCACCGGAGTGTTTTCCGTAATAGTAAACTTGTAGGATTTGAGTATATTAATCAAACCTTTGACAGCAGCTTCTTTATGCTTTTTGTTTTTTATCCCTACTATATCACTCAAATCTGCTTTTTCTTCCAAGCCGAAGAAAAGATAATCAGGAACAATAAGTCTTTCGTCTTTTGGCAAATTGTCAGAAAACCCATCAATCCATACTCTCTCGTCTTTTTTTTCACCCTCTCCTCTTTCATCGAGACATTCAAATAAACCTCCATTTAAGAAAGGAACCTTATCATTTACAAGCTTTAAAAAAGCGTCCTTGTCCTTAAAATATTTTTCATATCTCATCAAGTATAAAGTGCCATAATTACTACTTGGCTTTCTAAAGCCACGCTTCCTTTTATCCAGACTATCGGCTTCTATTGGACAATTGAGCGTTGCAAAAAACAGATTTTGTAAAATCGCCTTATAATAGACGCTTTCTTTATTTCGCTCGGAATACAATGTACCCAATTGATTATAGGGTTCTATATCGATGAGAATTTCTTTCTGAAGAGTTTCAAGATCAAATAATTCGTCCGGTATCAATTTCTTCTCCTTTATAAACCAAACGAAGAGTAAACGGGTGAGCATACGTATTACATTCGTGGCTCTGTGCTCCTGAACCAATTCGTCCAGCTCCCCTTTTTTAACGTATGCATCTCTCTCATTTGGCTCGCCCGGGAAAACGACATTCTTAATTGCCCAGAAATACCAATTTGACAACTCCTGATAGAATTTCTTATTGAGTAGATTAACACTAAATACCTCCTGCCAATACGTATATAGTCCAGCAAAAGAATCTATTTTTTTACTTCCTTTGGTGGGTATTTGCAATTCCGATAAAATCCGTTTATGACCTGAATGGGGTTGCTCAATATAGATATCACGCAATAAACTTACTCTACCTGCTTTCTCTCCTTCTCTCCACTCCTGTTTATAGGGAATACGTTCGGTATTTGCAAAAGCTAAATAGCCACCATATTTAAAGACTACGACCACGGGTGTGAAATGAAACTCTCTGTTGAATGCACGTGAAATTTCCGCCAATTGAGATCGGCTGGGCAATAATCCATTCGACCTATCCTTTAAAGTTACCCCAAAGATGAGAACACCATCATAGTCGGATTTTATATTTTTAGGATCTGGTGATGAGTTACCTGTAAAGGCAGCATCATCAACCATCCCGACAAAATAAACGTCGCTGATGAGCTCAAAGGTATCGTTCTCTTTATAGGTGTCTTTCAGTATTTCCTTGGGTGTTATCGGCTCATCTGCCACATAATTCATAGGAACTTTCAGATCTTTAAAAAAAGATTGAATAGCCTTCAAGAAATTCCCGAGTATAGAAAATTGATGCAAATTCATTTATTTAAGTTTTTTAAAGTTCACATTTTTGAGTAGAGAAGTCATTTGGGTAATTGCAATATGGTTAAGCTGGCTTAATCTTTCAGACGCACTAATCCCTTGCCGAATTAATACCGCATTGATGCTTTCCAAATTGGAAAGCACCACCAATTGTTCAAGAGCCGCTCCATCACGGATATTTCCTTTTGCATCTGAATTCTCAGAACGCCATTCTGCAGCCGTCTTACCAAATAAAGCCATATTCAACAGATCCGCTTCTGATGCATAAATATAAGAGATTTGTTTGGCAGTAAGTTTTTCTGGAATCAAATGCTCCTTTATGGCATCTGTATGAATACTATAATTTATTTTAGTTAATGTACGTTGAAGATCCCAGTCTAGTTTTTTTCGATTATTTCCATCTTCTTTCAACCGTTGAAACTCCCGAATAAGATAAAACTTGAACTCTACACTTAACCAAGTCGCAAATTCAAACGCAATATCACGGTGTGCAAAAGTTCCCCCATATCGCCCGGATTTTGAAATTATGCCTCTGGCATTAGTAGTTTCTATCCATCTTTGAGGCGTGAGTGTAAAGCTATTGGCACCAGATTCATTTTTAAACGCATCGAATTCGATGCGTTTAAAATTAGGATTATTTAACTGTTCCCATAGGCCACAAAATTCAATAGCACTCCTCGTCCGCATCCAATTTTGAATAATATAATTGGTCCGCTCAGAATCTCTATATCGAGCCATATCAGTTAATGAAATATAATCGTCAGAG
>DATGTY010000172.1:0-5273 GCA_035301605.1 Chitinophagaceae bacterium
AAAATATCAAACAAAGAAGAAAGAAGAAGCGCTGCTTCGTTTAAAGCAACGCAATGCCTTTCAAAAGCAACAAACAGGACTGTATATAACAATCGGTATTATTGCTATTATAACTCTCCTGGCGCTTTTTTTGGCCTATCGGTTTAAACTGAAATTTTCGCGACAACGTGAAAAATCAAAAGCCGAAGAAGCTGCTCGATTAAGAACTGAACAGGAATTAATCAACAACCAGAAAAAACAACTGCAAAAAGAGCTTCTTGCCGGCACCCTGCAAGTAGAACACAAAAATGAACTCTTGCAAAATCTGAAAGAAAAGCTGTCTTATAAATCCGGAAAAGAACCCGCACGAGAATTAAAAAAGATATTGAATGAAGAATTACAATTAGACCAGAACTTTGATCAAATAAAAAAAGAATTGCAGGATCTTCACCCGGATTTTTTTTATCGATTGCAGGAAAAAGCGAATAACAAACTGACACAATTAGATTTAAAATATTGCGGATACTTCTTTATGAAGCTTTCAGTCAAGCAGATTGCACAGCTCATGAATGTGGCTCCAAAAAGTGTTAGAATGACCAGATATCGCTTAAAACAAAAATTAAATTTGGAGAAAGATGAAAATCTGGATGATTTTATACAACAGTTTAATCGGTAAATCATTAATCAAGTAAAAATAGAGATGCTGTTATTTAAAAAAACATCGATTGTAAAGTACTATTATCATATAAAACAAATCCCCTCAGGATAGATTCCATCGGGGACTTATTCAAATGTTATTCTTCTATATATGGTCTATTCAATAAGTACATTGCAATCTCCATCGCAGTCTGCATCTGTTCCTGTTCCATTATTGGTGAATGTATTGGTATCCTCAAGGTCAGAGACACTACCGGGAGTAATTGTTGCACCATCATCTACATACAAGCCCCAACTATAGCTGTCTCTTATGGTTGAATGCTGAAGGATTAATTGGGCATTATAAAGCCCATTGACATAAATAGAAGAGTGGTCGGAATAACCTGCATCGCTTCCTCCATTGGAAATGGTGACATATTTCATCACATTTTTTGGATTGTTTGTCTGAAACGTTATACTATTCCAATAGCCGGCAGCATCTACTTTTCCAACAATAGAGATTGAATCCTCTGCAGTACCTTCTGCATTAAGAAAGCCATCGTCTTCAATAACAATTGCTGCTTCACTGCCCATCACAAAATGGGTGCCCGGTTTTAGGGTGATACCCTCTTTGACATTCCAAAATTGATCAATAAAATAGGGGACATTTGCAGCCGGAATCGTCATGTCTTTATTGAGATCATCTCCATTTTTTGTAGCAATAAGATTTTTGCCGTTGTGATCTCCATAATCAGTGGCAGCGTCTAACTGGCCCATTCTATTCAATGGAATCTGCACCGGATAAGTCCCATTGTCTTTAAAGTGATTATCTACAAAATCAGAAAGCGTTGCGCCACCAAAATCAACGTGAAGACCTATCTTTTTGCTGTTGGCTATAGTAGTATGCGTGAGGGAAAGTTGCGCATTATTAATACTCGTCAAATAAATTATAGCATCGGAGCCTCCGTTTCCACCACCATCTCGAATTTGGGCATAAGCAATCTGATTGTCCGGATCATTCGTTCGAAAATCTATATTTCCCCAATATCCTTTAGTATGTTCCTTCCCTTCAATAATAATGGGGGCATCTTCTGTACCTACAGCATAAAAGGAACCTTCATCTTCCACCCAAATATTGGCATCTGCGCACATTGCTATCTTTACTCCCGGATCTATAGTAAGTGCCGCTTTTACAATAATACCACCACAAAAAATATAATCAACCCCATCTCCACGATCTGTTAATACAGTATCAGAAATAATGTCAGAAGAGATTTCAATAGGATTTGTATTGGATCCATTCCCATCGCCATCAGGATTGGGGACGTCATCGTCATTACTGCTACAGCCTGCAAACATAGTTATAGCTGCTATTAACACACTCATTGTAAATAGATATTTCATTATTCTTTTTGTTGATAATTGCATGAGATTTTATTTTTGTGATAAAGGTAAAAAAAAATATTGCTTGCTTTTTCTTGACAAAGAACGGATTATTTAGAAAATTATACAATAGATAAAAAACAGTATTTTTTTTCTACTGGTTTTCTGGTATTTTTTGACCAACTTTCATAATATGTGTATTTTTATATAAAAAATACGTAAGTTGGACTATTCATTCATAAATATGAATAAATTACTCAATATATCTATTATTTTAATTGATATTTTTTGGAAGAGTTTAATAGGAATAGTTTTCTGTTTGTTAGTATTTTTCCAGGCCACTGCCCAGACAACAGCAGTGGATAAGCATTACACCGACAGTATGAAAGTCCTCATTCAAAAGGCAAAAGCAGATACTTCCAAGGCGCTTCTGTTCAATAAACTTTCTCGTTACTGGTTCAAAAAAGACACCGGCAAAGCAGCCAGTTTTGCCCGGAAAGCATTAAAACTTGGCAAAGGGTATCCTTATTATTCTGCACTGGCAAACTATCATCTGGGCGTATCTTATTATTATCAGAATCCTGCCGGGGCCCAGAAATATTTTCAGGCAACCATCGATTTATTAGAGGACGCCAAAGCAATGCGTAGTTTATCATTATTGAGCAAAGCCTGGAAAAATTTTGGAGCCACTAAACAAAGGGTGACGGGCAACAACAAGGTCTTAATGGAAATCATGCTGAACCATGCCATTCCTCTGGCTCAGGCAGCGGGAGACCATATTGCCGAAGCAGAGGATTATGGAGCTGTAGCACTGGTATATTCCAATTTACTGAATCACGAAAAGGCTATTCTTTACTATAAAAAAGCCATTCAAATCGGAAAGGAGGTGTTTGATAAACATTCTACGACACTGGCTAAGTTTTATATTCGACTGGCACAAAATGATATGGAAATGAAACAGCTTAAACCGGTCGCTCCGAGTCTGGACAGCGCCCGTCAGTTACTGAAAAATGCTCCCCATTCGATTTTACAGGCGATGTATTTCAAAACGCTGGGAATGTATTATGCCCGAATACAGCACACCAAACAAAGCCTGCAGGCTTTGGATACCGCCTTAAGACTTTCCCGCAGGCTCCAATTACCTTACATGGCGGGTAGTGTCGTTTTTGAGAAATTTCGATCTTATAATTTTGCTCAACAATATGGAGCGGCAAAGGAGGTATTGACACAGGTATTACATGATTCTTTAATCGCTTCAAAACCCAGAAATAAATTGAGGTTGCTTAAGTATCTTGCAGAAACAAATAAACATTTGGGGGAAGTAAATCAGGCTTATCGACGCTTGGAACAGTATACTACGCTTGCAGATAGTCTGCATAAAGCAAATGTAAAGTCTAAAGTAGCCGAATTGGAGGTAAAGTATCAATCTGAAAAGAAGCAACGAAAAATACTTTCTCTTCAAAATAAAACACAAGCTCAGCAGCTTTCTATACAAGAAAACCGGTTATGGAATTATACACTGCTAGCGGGTATCATCATTTTGCTTTTGATTTGTGGTGTTGTTTATCTGCTTTACCGGAATAAAAAGCGAAAAATGGAGCAGGAAAAGTTGCTCCATCAACAGAAATTAAAAGACATTCATCAAAAACACAGGCTCTCATTGTATGATGCCATGCTGGAAGGACAGGAGCAGGAGCGACAACGGCTGGCTCAGGATTTACACGACGGACTGGGTGGGATGCTGGCAGGTGTAAAATTAAAGCTTTCGGATATAGCAGATCACCAAAAAAGTTCACAGGATATGGAATTATATAAAGTCATCAACCAGCTGGATAATTCAGTGCAGGAATTAAGACGTATTGCACATAATATGATGCCCGAGACGCTTCTTCGATTTGGGGTAGAAACAGCGTTGAAGGATCTTTGCGAATCACTCAGTCGGGAACATCTAAATATAGAATTTCAGGTGTATCAGTTGGATAAAGAACTTAGTCAAACCATCCAGATATCGGTATATAGAATCGTTCAGGAATTGTTAACAAATGCTGTGAAACATGCCCATGCCGATAATATTTTAGTACAATGCAGTCAAAATGAAAACCGTATCTTTATCACGGTTGAAGATGATGGTCAGGGATTTGACATACAATCCCTGAAAAATAAAAAAGGCATTGGCTTTTTGAATATTCAAAAGAGGATAGACATGCTTCACGGGAAAATGGAGATGGACAGCCGTCCGAGAGAAGGCACTGTTATTAATGTAGAAGTAAATGTTTATGAATGATATACAACAGATATCAGTTATTTTAGTTGATGACCATCCAGTGGTAATGGAAGGCCTACGATCACTCTTGGAAAAGAATGAAATGCTGGATATTGTCGGGGCTTTTACTACGGGAAAAGCAACGCTCAATTTTTTGGAAAACCATGAGGTAAATGTGATATTGCTCGATATCTCTTTACCGGACAGGAATGGAACAGCACTTTGTTCCGAGATAAAAGAAAAATACCCACGCGTTTGCATTCTGGCCATCAGCAATCACGATGAACACAGTATCATCACAGAAATGCTTCGAAACGGGGCTTCCGGGTATTTATTAAAAAATGCTTCTTCCAAAGAATTAACCGAGGGAATTCAGCAGGCAATTGAGGGCGAACTCGTTTTTTCTGACGAGGTAAAAAAAATCCTTGCGAAAGGATCCTCTTCTGCTAAACCACTCCCAAAACTTACCCGCAGAGAAAAAGAAGTCTTAAAATGGGTGGCGGAAGGAATGACTACTACTTCCATAGCGGAAAAACTTATTATCAGCCCGCTGACTGTAGAAACACACCGACGAAATCTGATGCAAAAATTGAAAGTAAATAATACGGCGGCGCTGATTAGAGTGGCCGCAAAACATGAGCTTATTTAGAAAGATTCATTATCTGTTTTTTCTCATATTTGCATCTGGATGCTTTTTGTTTAATACATCCCATTTGAATGAGTCTGAAAATAATTTTTAAGCATAAAACATTTTCCTATGAAAAAAAATTCATTATTATGTTGTATTTGGGGGTTATTATTCCTATTATTTGGATTGTCTTGCACTAAAAATGATGTGCCCGTTGAGCCAACGCCTTCCGACTCCATTCCTATTGTCGGCGAGTCTTCTTTTACCGAAGGCGATTATACCCTTGTTTTTACGAATACTGATCCGAGTTTTGACACGTCGATCAGAACAAGGTTAGTCCAGACTTTTTTTAAGGTTTATCCTCCGGAAGTCGAAAGGTTTAAC
>DATGTY010000173.1:0-4713 GCA_035301605.1 Chitinophagaceae bacterium
AATAATAGGAATAGAACCCCAAAATTTGACCGTATTTCTGTGTTTAAAAACGGTTTTGCGCATGTTGAGACTCCCGATTCTACCTATTACATCAATATTTCAGGGGTACACATTTTTGATAAAATAATTAAAAAATATCATCCTATTGATAACATCAAAGCATTGCGTCCCGGCTGGGTAAGCTATGATCGCAGTGATTCTGTGACCATGTTCATCGTAGAAAAAAACGGGAAATATGGTTTGTGGAGCAATGCTGCCGGAGAAGTATTACCTCTAAAATATGATCATATATCCATTGATTTTAAACGGTATTTAAAATTGATAAAAGACGGCAAAATAGGTTATGCCGATACTTGGGGGGAAATAATTTTGCCGGTACAATTTACAGATGCCAATATCATGAATGATCGGTATTTTGATGTACAGAAGGGAACCTTTTGGGGCATTTATGATAATCAAAATGATACGATGGTATTGCCGGCTGAATATGATGAATTTGATTATTGCGGCGGTTGCGGCGGTTCGGTAGATTATGCTTATGCCTCTAAAAACGGAAAATGGGGCGTCATCAGTTTTAAGGATTCTATTTTAGTGCCCTTTGAATATGAGCATCCGGCACATTGGGGCATGCGCAGCGATAATTGGGTGACCAGTTTTGAAAAAGACAGTATGGAGATCGTTATTAACATGAATACGGGACATGTGTATTCCGGAAAGGAATATCAACAAATGCGGATTTATAATGGCGCTTTAGCCTTAAAAAAGAATGGGAAATATGCGCTCTTTGGAAGAAATGACAAACAACTGACTGATTTTGAATACAATGAAGTAGTCGATCCTTATGATAATTTTCATTGGGGATCACTTATTAAAGTTTATAAGAATGATAAAGAAGGAATTATTGACAATAAAGGTCAGGTTATTTTTCCGCTGGGGAAGTACAAGAATATATATCTTAGAAACAAGAATTTTATAGTAAAAAAGGCTGGGAAAGAAACTGTGATTGATTCAACCGGCAAAAAGCTACTCCCTTTTCAATATGAAGAAGTTCAGAAATTGAGTAATCATCCACTTCAGAATGCAAAAGGGAAGCCTGAAAAAGTACTTTGGATAAGAAATAATAAAAAACAAGGTTTTGTTAACCAAACCACCGGGGATCAACTTTTACCGCAATATCAGTCAGTGGAAGCAGTATATAATAAGGATTCGACTCAAAACTATATTGAAGTTGAAGATTTTTCAAAAAGACAAGGACTTTATACGCTGCATGGAAAGAAAATAATGCCACCGAGCTATAAAAGCATCAGTTTCTTAAGCAATCGACTGGTGAAGACAGAGAATAAGGATTATAAAGAAGGTATTTACGACTTAAAGACACAACGAGAAATTTTTCCGACAAAATATGATGCAGTATTTGTGTTGGGTAACCGATATGTGTATGCTAAGAATTTTGGCGGTGACTCCTTGGCGGAAATATATGATTTGAGAAAAGAATCTCCAGTCGATTTACCATTTAAGGAGATTGATTTATCCGGAAAAGAGGGACTGTTGATTGTCAGTGATACGGTCAATAGTTATTTATTTAGCCTAAAAAAAAGAAAAACGATTTCTGCGCCTTATAAAGGATATCGCACTTCTTATGGCCTGAGACGGGGAATTAGAAGTTTTAGCCACGGTTTGGCTCGTGTGACAAACGGTGTTCAATATGGATATATCGACGTGAAAGGGAAGCCGGTTGTACCGGTGAAGTATGATCAGGTGGAAATGAGTAAAAAAGGCATTATCAAACTCTCTTTCAAAACAAAACAAAAAGATGTTTGGCAATATCAATATGCCGATAGTACGGGAAAGGTATTGGGTGGAAAATCCTACACACAGAACAAAGGTTTTGGATACATCTATCCTTATCGATTCCAAAATGGAAAATATTTGGTTATTTCTCATTATAGTGAAAAAGAAGGACGTAATGAAATCGGGGTGATGACCATTAATGGGAAAATTGTTGTTCCTCCAAAGTATGATAAAGTAACGCCTTTTCTGAATGGCAATGGCTTTATCGTAGAGCGCGATCAGAAATTCGGGATATATAATAAAGCCGGGAAGCAGATTATGCCGACGGTGTTAGACAATTATTATCATTATTCCGGAAAATATTTATCACATCGGGTCGATCTTCAATTCCCGGTATTGTGCGTCCTGAAAAATCATTATTTTTATCTCACCGCAGAAGGGAAAATATTACCCTTTACGGCCAAAGGACATATGACCTCAGGTTTGTCAGAATGGGGGAGAAGGTAAAGTGCTATCGGCGTTCTATAAAAGCACACAGATAACGCTGATTGAGCTGATAGTCACAGATGAAAAGAACAGCGCAAATCAGTTTCATCAGTGTCATCGGCGTTCTATAAAAGCACGCAGATAACGCTGATTGAGCTGATAGTTACAGATGACAAGAACGGCATAAGTATCAATATATAAAAAATGAGAGTTTCGGCAAAAGCTTACGTAATTACTTTGCTTTCTCATTAACCCAAACAACTTTTGTACCTTTGTCAACAGAGATGAATTTAGAGGCTATACTGGAATCTTATCGTAATAATAACCGCTTAGAACAATTAGCGGAGCGGATAGCAATGTCTGATTCCGACAATATTCAACTGAAAGGACTATCCGGGAGCGCAACTGCTTTTATAATAGGTGCTTTTTCAAAGAATCAAACAGATAATCATGTTATCGTACTGAATGACAAAGAAGAAGCAGCCTATTTTCAAAATGATTTAGTCAATATTACCAGGGAGTTCGATGTTTTTTACTTCCCTGATTCCTTCAAGAAGACCGGCGTTTTTGATGTGATGAATAGCAGTCATGTGATGTTGAGAACCGAAGCTTTAATGAAGTTGGTTTCTAAGGAAAGTAAAGAAATCCATCGGAAAATATTGGTGACCTATCCGGAAGCTTTGTTTGAAAAAGTAACTCCTCCGGCTACTTTTTCTTCTTCTATGATCAAGATTAAAATGGGAAAGAAGCTTGATTTGGATAGCTTGTTAGAGCGGATGGTTAAACTAGGTTTTGAAAGTACAGATTTTGTCTATGAACCAGGGCAGTTTTCTATGAGAGGAGATATTTTAGATATTTATTCTTACGGAAATGACAAGCCTTATAGATTGGAATTGTTTGGGGATGAGGTAGAATCAATTCGGCTTTTTGACCCTGTTAGTCAATTGAGTGAAAGAAGGTTAAAAAAGGTTACTTTAATTCCTGATTTAAATAAGGAACAAGAAAAGAACGACCTTCTGTCTGAAGATAAAGAAGCATTATTTCGTTTTCTTCCTGACAATACGGTGTGGTGGTTTAAAGACCCTAATTATGTTTTGGAAATTACCCAAAAGATGAACCAAAAGTTCGCTTCTTTCCTTGAAAAAAATGAAGAAGGTCTTGTACAAATAAAAGAAACAAGTGTTGATCGGGGAGAAGAAAAAGCAATCTCTTTGCGTCAGAAAGATTTTGTTTCTAAAAATGTCCTTGAAGAATTTTTAAATCACCATAAAATTGTCGCTTTTCATGTTCCGGAGGGAAGGCAACATGACTACAAAGAAACTTTTACTTTTGATATTATTCCGCAGCCTGTATTTAATCGGAAATTTGAATTGCTTATAGAGGATTTGTCCGGCTATGCATCTAAGCGATATGCGATTTTTATCTTTGCCGAAAATCCCAAACAGCTTAAGCGTATTGATACTATTTTTAAGGACTTAAATGCAAAAATTTCCTTTTATCAAGTTCCTGTTCCCTTGAGTAAAGGATTTATAGATCACCAGAATAAGTTTATATGCTATACCGATCATGAAATTTTTCAACGTTATCATAAATATAAAGTAAAGCAGGCTTATAGTAAAAATAAAGCTTTAACACTCAAGACATTACGGGAGTTGCAACCCGGAGATTTTGTAACACATATTGACCATGGAGTGGGCGTGTATAGTGGTTTACAAAAGCTGGAAACGGATGGTGTAACTCAGGAAGCAGTTCGGATTAGGTATAAGAACAATGATTTACTGTATGTAAATATTAATTCTCTCTACAAGATTAGCAAATACAGTGGGAAAGAAGGAACAGTGCCCAGAGTGAATAAACTGGGAAGTGATACTTGGCAGAAGTTGAAAAATAAGACCAAGAAGAAAGTGAAGGACATTGCGAAGGACTTAATTAAACTTTATGCTGCTCGCAAGTCGGAAAGAGGATTTTCACATCAGCCGGATACGTATTTGCAGAATGAATTAGAAGCTTCTTTTATTTTTGAAGATACGCCGGATCAGGCGAAGACGACCTTGGCGGTGAAAAAGGATATGGAATCCGAAAGACCGATGGACAGGCTTGTTTGTGGGGATGTGGGTTTTGGGAAAACAGAAATTGCTATTCGAGCCGCTTTTAAGACCCTGATTGATGGAAAGCAGGCGGCCATAATGGTTCCAACAACGATTTTAGCTTATCAGCATTATCAGACTTTCTCCGAGCGGCTGAAGGAATTTCCTTGTACGATAAGTTATCTAAACCGGTTCAAGACGGCGAAAGAAAAGAGAGAAACCTTGCAAGCGCTTGCGGAAGGGAAAGTGGATATCATTATTGGAACTCACGCTTTACTGAATAAAAAAGTAAAATTCAATGATCTGGGAGTCCTTATTGTCGATGAGGAGCAGAAATTCGGGGTGACGG
>DATGTY010000174.1:0-5324 GCA_035301605.1 Chitinophagaceae bacterium
TACCACCACCTCTTACTCTAAATTTTTTAAAACTTCCTTCCTGCCATTCATCAGGCAAGGCAGGGAGTAATTCAATATATCCGGTCTGGGATTGAACTAACATTTCTGCAATTCCGGCTGTTCCTCCAAAATTACCATCTATTTGAAATGGGGGATGTCCGTCAAACATATTCGGATAGGTTCCTCCTCTCGAACTCATTGCAATAGGTGTTAATAAATCTTTCAGCAATCTGAAACAGTGGTTCCCTTCATGCAGTCTTGCCCAAAGATTTATCTTCCATGCCAAAGACCACCCGGTGCTAATATCTCCTCTTTGTTGCATTAACTTGCGAGCAGCTTTGGCCATAACAGACGTATGTCTCAGAGAGATTTCATTCCCGGGATATAAGCCCCACAAGGGAGACATGTGTCGATGATGCAGTTCTGTTAATTGATAAGGTTTGAGCCACTCCATCAATCGTCCATTCTTATCTATCTGATTTGGCGGCAGCCTTTTCTTCACTGAATCCAGGAGTTCAGTAAAATGGGCGTCTGTATCCAACACATTAGCAGCTTCAATAACGTTTCCAAAAAGCTCCCGAATAATTTGATTATCAATCGTCGGACCGGCACAAACACTGGCGACTTTCCCATTAGAAAGTTTAAAAGCATTTTCCGGAGAACTCGAAGGAGCTGTAACCAACCATCCTTTTTGATTATTTGGATATTCTACCAGACTATTGAGATAAAATACTGCTGAACCTTTAATAATAGGATAAAGCTTCTTTAAATAATCCGTATCTAGTGTAAAAGCATAATGTCGCCAGAGCATATTGGCTACCCAACCGGAACCTGAATTTGCCGATCCCCAGGAAGCCACTTCTCCAGGGGCAGTATAACCCCAAACGTTGGTGATGGCATGAGAAACCCAGCCTTTGTTTACATCATAATATACTTTAGCGGTTTTATGACCAGGTTTAACCAAACCTTTGACCAGCGTATAAAAAGGTTCATTTAATACCGTTAAATTAGTGACATTTAAAGGCCAATAATTCATCTGAAGATTAATATTGAGATGATAGTCTGCGTTCCAAGGTGTCTTAATTTTATTAGCCCATAATCCTTGAAGATTAGGTGGTAGCCATCCCGGGCGTGTGCTACTAATCAAGAGGTAACGACCAAATTGAAAGTAAAGTACAGGTAAACCATGATCTGTTGCATCTTCCTGAAATGCAACTAACCTTTCATCTGTAGGTAAATCGGCATTTGAATGACGCTCTCCACCCAAATTTAAACTTGCCCGATTAAATAATTTTTGATAAGCTGCCAGGTGATTTGAAAATTCATCCCGATAAGATTTATTCCATGCCCTTTTCAGATTCTGAGCTACATATTTTTTATAATGAAAATCCGGCTTATAAAAAGAAGTCGTCTTCTTTTCAAAGAAATTGGTAGCTGCAGAAATATAAATTGTAGCCTTATCTGCATGTTTAATAACTAAACCGGAATCATCCGATTGTAAAGTACCGCTCTGATGTTTTATTTTTATCCGACTCAGATACTTCACTCCATTATCTCCATTGTGACCATCATTTAATTGCCCAGACATACGCAATTCTTTTCCGACTACCTTCGTCTTGGCATTTTCAGGACGATCCATAGTTAGATGAAAATTAATGGATCCAGGCTTATCGGCTTCCAACCTGATTATAATAACATCATCAGTAAAACTTGTAAAATAGGTTCTTTTATAATTTACACCATTCAGAAAAAAAGCGATATGGGAGACTGCACTATCCAAAGAAAGATTTCTTCTGTAATCTTGGGGTTTTGTTTGATTTATGCTTTTCCCATAATGATATTTAAGGTGTAAACGACCTAAAAGCTGATAACTTCCATAGGGTGCATTCGAGCCATTTCCATAGGCGGATCCTTTTCCTTTACAAACGAAATATTTGTTTACTAATTCTTCTGCTTTCTTATTTTTACCTGCAAAAATAAGTGACCTTATTTCATTTAAATGATTAGCTGCCCCTTTCTTATTTGCATCTTGTTTACTTCCCGACCACATGGTAATATCATTCAAAACAATCGTCTCATTATAAATATGCCCATCAGACATGAGACCTAAATGCCCGTTTCCCAAAGGAATTGCTTCATCAATGAGCGCATCCGTATTGGCAGGTTCATCATACCATAAACAAAGATTTTGCTGTGCATTTGAAATAAAATAACAAGACAATAAAAATAAAGAGGTAAGGAATGTAGATTTCATATTCGAGCTAAATTTTAACTGCCCAAATTTATGACATTTTATATCAAATTTTTATCATAAAGTTAAAAATAAGGCATTTGAATCCGCCAATGAACAATAAAAATTTGTCCAGGTTATTAAACTATATTTTCTTTGTTATCTATAATTTTTACTCATGTCAGATCAATCAACTATTTTAGGTTTAAAATTACCCACTGATCCCCGTTGGATTAACCTTGCTGCTATATCTTTAGAAGAAATATTAACAGATCACGCTTGGTGCGAACAAAAAGCAGCGACTTCCTGCATTTCATTGATTCAGAAATATCCCTATAAAAAAAGATTAGTTAACGACCTTGCTCCTATCGTAACGGAAGAATGGGGGCATTTCAGAATGGTATTGGCAGAAATCAATAACCGAAACCTAACATTAGGCGCTCAGCGAAAAGATGAATATGTAAATGCACTTTTGAAAAACAGCCAAAAAGGAGGTAACGCCGAAGGACGATTATTGGATCAATTGCTCATTTGTGCTTTAATTGAAGCCAGAAGTTGCGAGCGATTTCGTTTATTGAGTGAAGGTCTGGAAGACGAATATCTAAGAAAATTTTACAGAAGATTCATGGAAAGCGAAGCCGGTCATTATACCTTATTTATTTCCCTTGCTAATGAATATCTCCCTGATAATCAGGTAAAAAATCGCTGGAAAGAATGGCTACAATTGGAATCTGATATTATAACAAGCTTAAAAGTCAGAGGTAATCGGATGCACTAATCCAATCAACTTCTGGCTTTAGTCTATTTACTAGCGGAATTACTCTTCCAAAAGCTCTAGGTTAACAGCAATTTTAATTGTATCGCTTACTACCATTCCTCCGGCTTCTGTCAGCGCATTAAATTCCATCCCATAATCTTTTCTGTTAACTTTTCCCTTAATCTCAAATCCTGCGCGTTTTTTCCCTTCTTCTGCAGAAACCATTCCCCCAAATTCAACATTCAAAGAAATTTCTTTTGTTACCCCTCTCATTGTCAGATTTCCAATCATGGTAAATTCTTCATCATCTAATTTTTGAATGTTAGTGCTTTCAAAAATAATCTCAGGATAGTTCTCTTTATCAAAAAAGTCGGAAGAATGAAGATGTGCTTCCCGCTGTTTATTTTTTGTTTCTATAGAATCTACACGGGCTTTGAAAACCGCTTTTGCGGTTGAAAAATCATACTCCTCAGTAGTCACCGCCACCTCAAAATCCTTTACTTCACCGACTACTGTAGAAATCATCATGTGCTTTGCTTTAAACTGCACTTGTGTATGTGCAGCATCTTCTTTCCATTTAATCTCTGACATAGAATTTAAATTTTTAAATGAATCTTTCTAATATACAACAAAAAAAATGGACTAAAGGTTGAGGTAATAAGGCCTTAAAAAATATTGAAACTCTTCAGTATAAGAATTATCCGAATTCCTGATGACTATTTCATCATAATCAACTTTATGTTTTCCCTTCCTTAAAAACAAAAGACTTCTAAAAGGAGATTTTTCTTTTTTATTTTTAACTCTCACTATTTTATAAGGATAAATATTTGTATTTCCGGATCTATATACCATATCTTTTTCAAAATCAAAGGGTAACATCAGACTACAAATACCCTCTGGTTTTAGCAGCAACTTTAGTCTACTTAATAAGTCGTCATAATCCAAATGACTAGCATGCATGGCTTGTTTTTTAGCAACAGAAAGACTTTTCAAGGCATTTTCATAAAAGGGTGGATTACAAATGATGAAATCATATTGATAATCGGGCGCATAAAAACGTATATCTCCCAAGATTAAACGAATATTTTTTCCTAATACATTATCAGTAAAATTTTCCTTAGCTTGTTTAAAAGCGTCTTTATTTATTTCAATAGCATCATGTTTTTTAAAAGCATTATTTTGTGCAAGCATTAAGCTTAACAATCCAGTGCCCGTTCCTATGTCTAAAATAGTTTTTGGCTTATTATCAAGAACCTCTCTAGCTGCCAATGCGCCCTGTAAACAGGCATCTGTGCAAACTTTCATGGCACAATACTCCTGTTCTATTTTAAATTGCTTAAATTGAAAGTATGTATTTGACAAAGTTTTTTGCTAAAATACAAATAGGATTTGATACTCCCATCATTTTTCCGGCGTGATACTCATATTCCTGTATTCCAAAAGCCCATAATGATCTCCTTGTATCATAATAGGACCAGGCTCCCCTTCATTGGCATCCAACGCTCCTCCGGTAATACCGGGGATGGGGCGATTACAAATAATCTGTTGGCCATTTAATACAATAGTAACATATCTTCCGATTAAGGTTATATCCAGAGACTGCCACTCTTCCGGCTTCTTAGCATAGTTCTTCACCGGAGAAAGAAACCCATAGATTCCCCCTAAAAGATGGCTTTCAGCCTCCATTCCATAACTGTCTAATATCTGAACTTCATATCTTCCCCTCAAATATAGCCCGCTATTCGCTCCTTCTCCATATCTAAACTCTACATGCAGTTTGAAGTTCTCGAATTTTTGTTTGGTACGAATATTTTGATTTCCTCCCAGATTTCTATCTTCCTCACTTCCTTTTGCTTTAATAGCCAAAACCCCATTTTTTACATGCCATCCCCGTGTATATTTCCAGTCCGACAGTCCATTTTTCAATAAATCTATGGGTTGTCCCCACGAAATCCGTTTCCCAACTTTCTCATCCAGTTTAGGAGCTCTTTCCCCTATCCACGAAGATTTGGTCTGCGCTTTCCCTATTTTAAAAACACCCTTCAATTCACCATTAACTAGCGAAAAAGTAGCCACTACCTGATCATTTCCCCATTGTTCAGGAATTGAAAAGGAGTATTCTTTCGTATTCGTATCATAATGAACCTCGGTAATCGGCCGCTCACTTCCTCCCATTCCTACAAACTTTCCTACTAAAGATTTTCCTCCGGATTTATAAATTTCTAACCAGGAAGGCCTTTCCTTATTTTTATAGTTCAAAGTAATATCCCATCTTCCAATAGCTTTTTCGCCCGGAACAGGAGCCGCATAAACACTTGCATCCGCCGGAGTAATTTG
>DATGTY010000175.1:0-3455 GCA_035301605.1 Chitinophagaceae bacterium
CAGGCTCCCGATGAGAAAGAATAATAAATATATCAAGAGTTGTGCGGTCAGTCCCAAACCGGTAAAAGCGTGCACCGACGTATCTCCGAGAATACCACTTCTCGTCAAGAAAGTAGAATAAAGTATCATGCAAAAAGCCATGATAAACAAGAAAAAGGTAATCTTACCAGATCGCCCGGTACTCTTATAAACCATTAAAGTATGGATTGCTCCAATCATTACCAACCAAGGTACAAAAGAGGCATTTTCGACCGGATCCCAAGCCCAGAAGCCGCCAAAAGACAATGTTTCATAGGCCCAGGCGCCGCCCATAAGTATTCCGGTACCTAAGACCACTCCTGAAAATAATGCCCATGGCAGAACCGGCTTAATCCAGCCTTTATAATCCCTTTTCCATAAACCGGCTATAGCGTAGGAAAAAGGAATTAAAGTAGATGCAAATCCACAAAACAACACCGGTGGATGAATCGTCATCCAATAATTTTGTAACAAGGGATTTAAGCCTTGCCCATCTTGTATAAAAGCTAAATAATTAGGTCTCGAAAAAATAGGTAATGTCGGATTTTCTTGTCTAAATAAGATAAAAGGATCACTCCCAATCTTTGTTCCCAAGAAATAAATTCCCAACAACATGCTTCCAATAAAAACCTGCGTCAGTGATACGGTGGTCATCACTCTATTCTCCCACTTACCGGCCGTCCGCATCAGAATAAATCCTAAAATACTATTCCACATACTCCACAACAAGAAGCTACCTTCCTGCCCATTCCATACCGCACCAATCAAAAACTGCCATGGTGAACTGGTGCTGGAATATTTCCACACATAGGAATATTCAAAGTAATGACTAAAAAGAATCCAAAATAATAGGGTTAATACACCTAAAACAGAGATAACCTGAATAGTAAAAGCACCTCTTCCTAAACGACGCCAACGTCCTTCCTGAACAAGATCCTTAGATTGTGCTGCCGAAAAATAGGCAATAACGGCCACTAAAGAACCAATAAAAGACAAAATGGCAAAGAGATGTCCAAGTTGCCCCGGGAGAAGATGTTCTCCAATATACTGTATATCCATTACACTCTAACTTACAAACTTGCTTGCGCTTCCAATTGTCGATTTAAATCCTTCCCTTCGGGGGTATATTTTGAAGGGCACTTCATTAAGATATGGGAACACTGAAATACACCATCTTCTCCCATACTACCGGCAAGTACAATCTGTTCAGATTTTTCAAAATCTCTGGGTTTTGAGCCTTTATAAACCACCTTATTTACATTTCCACTTTCGTCCTCCATATAAAAGCTAAAATAATTAGCATTTTCCTCAGGATTATAAGTCATGGGTTTTTGCTCATCTAAAACACCTATAATATGAAATTCTTCCCCCTTCTTTGCAATAGCAGTATCGAAAGTTTCATAAGTGCTAAAATCACCGGCCAAACTGAATATAACAGCAACAGCTACGGCAATTACAACAAGGATAATGATATTTGTTTTCTTCATTAGAAAAGGCTCTTTTTATTTGTTGGACAAAGTTAAGATAAAAAAGGTATAGCAGGGTCTTAATTTTGTTAAAATAGTAGAATTAAAACACAATCAGTCCTTCCCCAGCTCCAATAATATAAGGCATTTCACTCTTAAAACTCCAGTTGTTAAAAATTTACTAATCTATTTGATTTTTTTTATTTAAAAATAAATATACCTTTGCAGCGGAAACAATTTTTTTATAAAATATTTCTCCTCGGGGTGCCTTTTCAGGCTGAGAGCAAACCCGTTGAACCTAGACCGGGTAATGCTGGTTAGGAAAGGTAAGCACTCCAACTGCTATCCTAGGCAGAATCTGGCAGTCGGAAAATTTCACTTACCTGTTTTTGGACAATTGTAATATAAGGCAATGATAGCCTGTATTACGTTTATTTTTTAACCAACAAAAACAGTTTATTATGCTAAAGAGAAATCTTTTGTATTTGTTTTTTTTATCTTCTTTCATCTTTATTACAAAAACCTCAAATGCGCAATTCACCTTATCAGGCACAGTCTCTGACTCGGCTACAGAAGCCCCAATAACATCAGCCAATATACTACTGAAAGGCGGCTCCAAGACCGGGTTTCATACTAATGAAAAGGGGTATTTTAAATCCAACAAATTACCACAGGGAGAATATACGCTTATCATCAGTTATTTAGGTTACCGGACAAAAGAAAAACACTTCTTCTTAGATAGGAATATAAACCTGAATATAAAAATGAACAAAATACCTTTGCTCATTAAACCACTAGAAATTACAGGAACAAGAGCCGGCAAAAATGCGCCTTTTACTAAAACGACCATTTCTGCTGAGGAGTTATCTCAGAAAAACCTGGGACAAGACCTTCCTTATTTACTCAAAGACCAGCCTTCACTCCTTGTTACCTCAGATGCAGGTGCAGGAGTAGGCTACACCAACATGTGGATTAGGGGCAGTGATATCAGCCGGATAAATGTTACCTTTAACGGAATACCCGTTAATGATGCAGAATCACAAGGCGCATTTTTTGTTGATATACCGGATATATCATCCTCAGCTAACAGTATCCAAATCCAAAGAGGGGTAGGAACTTCCACCAATGGAGCCGGTGCTTTTGGCGCAAGTATTAATCTGAGTACCAATACTTTTCATGCCGATCCCTATGGAAAGATCTCTGCCACTTATGGTTCTTTTAATACAAAAAAATCAACTGTTGAAGCCGGAACGGGTCTGCTCAATGACCATTTTACCGTGGATACAAGGCTTTCCTATGTTTCTTCCGACGGTTTCATCGACAGAGCGTCCTCTCATTTGAAATCTTTTTACCTCTCCGGAGCATACTTCAATAAAAAGACCGCCATTCGTTTCAATGTATTTTCCGGAAAAGAAAAGACCTATCAGGCCTGGAACGGCGTACCGGAAGATAGTCTAAAAGCAGGCAACAGAACATTTAATGGTCTGGGACGCATACCCAATGGAAAATATTATAAAGATCAGACCGACAATTATACCCAGACCTACTATCAACTCTTTTGGAATCAGGAAATAAACAGCTCGTGGAATTTTAATATTGCTGCTTTTCTCACCCGGGGAAAAGGATACTACGAAGAATATAAAATGAAACAAGATTATGCAGCGTACGGGTTAAATTATCCTGTTTTTGATAAAGATACCCTCAAACAAACCGATTTAATTAGAGATCGCTGGCTGGATAATTACTTCTATGGTACCGTCTTTTCTCTTAATTACAAAGGACTGAACTTTAGCTCTTCCTTGGGAGGAGGCTGGAATAATTATGATGGAAAACATTACGGCAACGTCATCTGGGCGAAATATGGGATAGATAAAGATTATGAATATTATTTCACCGATGCGCATAAAAAAGATTTTAGCATCTATTGGAAAGGAAACAGAGAGTTTTTTGAAGGTTTCAATGCTTTCTTAG
>DATGTY010000176.1:0-2917 GCA_035301605.1 Chitinophagaceae bacterium
TCTCAAACTGGAAAGTACTATTCGTATCTCCATTTTGATATAATTCAAAAGTCTTTTCATCATCCAGCGGCAGTTCATCCAAATTTATCTCAACACCATGATTCTCTTTAATCTGTTCTAAAGAGTATTTCAAAATAGACAGATTTTTCAATCCTAAGAAGTCCATCTTTATCACTCCCGCAGACTCAATCACTTTTCCGTCATATTGCGTAATAAGCAAATCAGAATCTTTAGATGTAGCTACCGGTATGATATCTGTCAAATCGCTAGGAGCAATAATAACCCCAGCCGCATGAATTCCGGTATTTCGGACAGAACCTTCCAACTTAACCGCCTCTCTTAACACCTCTCCTTCCTGACTATCCTCTTTATAAAAATCTCTTAATTTCTTTACTAATGCAAGTTGATCTGCATTCAACTGTTCTTTTTCTTCCAGACTTTTATGCCCCTCCAGGGGTGCATTCATCACCCTGGCAAGCTTAATCCCGGGCTTATCAGGTACCATTTTAGCTAACATATTAGACTGCGCCAACGGCAAATCCATTACTCTGCCCACATCTTTAATACTCATCTTGGCAGCCATCGTTCCATAAGTCACAATCTGAGCTACCTGACTTTTACCATATTTCTCTACCACATAATCAATCACCTTCTGACGACCTTCATCATCAAAATCAGTATCAATATCAGGCATGCTGTTTCTATCCGGATTAAGAAAACGCTCAAACAGCAAATCATACTTCACCGGATCTATATTCGTAATCCCAATACAGTAGGCAACAACAGATCCGGCCGCAGAACCACGTCCCGGACCAACAAAGACACCTGTTTCCCGAGCTGCCTTAATGAAATCCATCACAATCAAAAAATAGCCTGCAAAGCCCATGGTTTCAATTGTTCCCAACTCAAACTCTAACCGTTCTTTAATTTCCGGCGTTACTTCGGCATAACGCTCATTAGCACCTTCAAAACAAAGATGACGCAGATATTGCATTTGGTTAATAAACCCATCAGGGATAGGAAAATTAGGAAGCATAATATCCTTCTTCAAGTCCAAAAGCTCCACTTTATCAACTATCTCATTTGTATTATCAAGCGATTCAGGAATATCACTAAACAGCTCCTGCATTTCAGCTTGTTTCTTAAAATAAAATTGGTCATTAGCAAAACCAAACCGATAGCCTTTTCCGCCTTGTTCATCAGTAGCTTTGGGCGT
This sequence comes from Chitinophagaceae bacterium, assembly GCA_035301605.1. Taxonomy (GTDB): domain Bacteria; phylum Bacteroidota; class Bacteroidia; order Chitinophagales; family Chitinophagaceae; genus FW021-bin31. The sequence continues at coordinate 1,217 of DATGTY010000176.1, forward strand.
TGACTTTAAATCCCCTGTGTTAATACACAATAGAATATCATGTGCATTGGCGTCTTCCTGATTCACATAATGGGAATCATTGGTAGCAATGGTTTTTACATTATATTTTTTAGCAAACTTGAGTAAAGTTTGATTGATAATCTCCTGTTCTTTCAGGCTGTGTCGTTGAAGCTCAATATAATAATCATCTCCAAAAACATCCAACCACCATTTAAACAATTTTTCAGCCTCTTCTTCTCCTTTGTTCAGTATTGCTTGAGGCACCTCTGCTGCAATACAACAGGTTGTGGCAATCAGACCATCATGATATTTAAGAATTAATTCCTTATCTATTCGGGGATATTTACTATACAGTCCCTCAATAAACCCCAGAGAACACAACTTAGTTAAATTTTTATAGCCTGTTGCATTCTTCGCCAGCATCACCTGATGATATCTTTTATCTCGCTTTTCCCTGGAAAATTTCTTAATATGCCGATTCTCTACCACATAAAATTCGCAACCTGCAATTGGTTTTACCTTCAGACGGTCATCATTTTTATCTTCCGGGTTGAGCTTATGTTTATATGCCTCCCCTATAAAATCAAACACCCCATACATGTTTCCATGATCGGTAATAGCCAAGGCTTTCATATTGTCATCAATAGCTTTCTGATACAATTTTTGAACGTTAGCGGCGCCATCCAACAAAGAATATTGTGTATGACTATGAAGATGTGAAAATTCGGGCATAATGATGTTTATTTGTTATTATTCTTAGAAAACAAAATAAAGACTTTAATAGCAAACTCCTCCATAAAGAATGCAAAACTTCTCCACAAGTTTTACGCTAATATATCATAATAAAAACGTCAGAAAATTTGCTTTTTTTGTCATTCTTTTATATACTTGCACAAACTTATCAAAAAGGATGAATTCAAAGGGATATCCGTTACTGTTTTTTGTTTCAATATTACTTCTATCTGCCTGTTCCTCAACGAGGCATACACAAAAATATTCTCAAAAGGAAAATCAAGAAAAAAAACCACCTTCAAATTCAGACTTAGTTTTTATTGAAGATATCTCCAATCCGCAGATAAAACAACATTCTTCTCATAAGATCAAAGCATATAGCACACCTGAATCAATCATTGAGGCAAAGAAAGCAACCCTTTTCCAAAAAAAATATTCTAAATATTTAGAACTCATTCCCAAAGAGGTGCTTTATGATCCACCGTTATGGTCTTTTATTAGCGAATGGTGGGGAACACCATACCGTTATGGCGGAACTTCTAAAAGAGGAATAGATTGCTCCGCTTTTTCCCAGAGGTTATACATGAAAGTTTTTGGAAATTCTTTACCCCGAACAGCACGAGAGCAATATAAAGACACCAAGAAAATAAAGAAAACAAAAAACCTGCGTCCGGGCGATTTGGTCTTTTTCAAAATCCACAGTCGTCACATTACTCATGTAGGTATTTATCTGCAAAATGATAAATTTATCAGCGCCACATCTTCTTCCGGAGTAACCATTAGCGACTTAAATAGTCCTTACTGGCAGCGGTATTATGTCGGTGGAGGACGACCACGTACGAAAGATACCGCCAATAATATCATGTAGCAGGCACTTTCAGCTTTCAGATGCAGATAACTATCTGAATATACTGAAGAAGTAAAAACCCAAAGTTGCTTTCCTTAAACAAATCATTTACTGATACCCAA
>DATGTY010000177.1:0-4823 GCA_035301605.1 Chitinophagaceae bacterium
CTTACCAGTATTTCATTACTTCTATCCTGCATTTTTTCTTTAATAACAGATGAGATTTTTTGTGAATCAGCCACGGCCCACAATACATAATGCGTATCTAAAAGATAGGTCATCATCCTTTAATAAATTCTTCTTCTGTCATCTTAAAACCTTTTTTAAAATGAATACTTCCCTGGCCGTCTAACAGACCAATTTCTCTTTTCTGTATCTCTTTCGAAACTTTAGGTACTAATTTAGCCACTATTTCTTTTTTCTTTCCGTATGAAATAGCGATCTCTTCTCCTGCAACGACTCTTTTTAGAACCTCTGAAAAATGGGTCTTTAACTTACCGATACTCATTACTTCCATAATCCTCATTTTCTACAAAAATAATATTTAATTGACAAGTTGACAAATATAATATACATTTATTCATTATTAGTGTACAACAATCCTTATTTTAAAATGTGTTCATTGTTTGATAAAAGTCGACTTGGGTGATGAACAGTAATAATATGGACAAACTTCCCATCAATATCTCATTGATATTCAAATATAAAAGAGCAGATTCTATTTACTCAGTCTCCACACTTTTGTCTGATGAGAAGCAATAGTGGTTTTTATTTTCCTTATATGTTTATCTTTTTCTTTTGTCCATACATTGAAACTACTATAAGCTCCCTCCAATCCGAGGTCGTTCAACTTCATTTTAAAATCTTTGGAATTATCCGACTTATTAAGCACACCCACAGCTACATCTCCTCCTGAAAGAGGTTTTACAAAAACCGACCACACCTCATTATCAATCACTCTCTTCGCCTGTTTTCCCAAAGTATCCTGATCAATTGCCAGGATATCTTTATTCAATAAAATACGTTTAGTGGGTGCGTTCATATCTCTCACATCACAGGTCACCATCAAAGGCGCTGCCATCAGACACCAGAGACTCATCTGCGACTGATATTCCACATCCGTACAGCCTACCCCTCCTAAATCTCCGGAAGGACCATCCTTTCCATATAAACCAACCACCAGCATATCAGGATCATTCCAATGTCCCGGACCGGCATATTGATCTAATCCTCCGTTTCTGTCTAAGATACTCATGATACTTTCGCCTTTTTCATCCGGTGTTTTCTTCGACCATTTATCTCTGACATCTCCGGTTGTTCTCCAGAGCTGCGCTCCTGCCTGAGCGGCCCAAAGCCAGGGCTTCCTTCCGCCCCATTCACAAGCCGCAAAGACAATGTCCCTTCCACTATTTCTTAATGCATCTGCCATTTTCTTATATCTTTTTTCCGCAGTAGCTCTATCTGTTGGTGCACCACAATAGTCATATTTCAGGTAATCGATTCCCCATTGGGCAAAGGTTTTGGCATCCTGATCCTCAAAATGCAGACTGGCGGTATATCCTGCACAAGTCAACGGTGCCGCATCGGAATAAATCCCTACTTTCACGCCTTTGCTATGCACATAATCTACAAAAGCTTTCATCCCTCTGGGGAATTTCTCCGGATCCGGGATGATATTGTTCTTGTTATCCCGACCGCCCTGCCAGCCGTCATCTATAAAGATATAATCATAGCCTGCTTCTACCATTCCCGTAGCCACCATTGAATCGACGACTTCTTTCAATGCCGGCGCACTAATATCGGTAGAAAAATAATTCCAGGTCATAAAACCCATAGGTGGCGTTGGCGCCAAATCCTGTGCACTGACGAAGTATCCACCACATAATAAAGCAAAAAACAGGCATATTTTTTTCATAAAAGCATTTTAATCAAACGTATAATGTAATACAAAAATAAAGAAAATAAGTCGAAAGTTAGTCATAAGTCTAATAAATCGGTTAGTAGCTGTATCATAGTTATCCCTAACCCCTAATCATGTTGAAAAACATTAAACGGTCTAGAAGTTCCCTTTACAGTCAAAACGACTATTCCATGAGCCGGCACCTTTAAAGTGTGTTTGTCTTTGGTTTGTTTAATATAGTCTTTTTTTGTCCATACATCATGCATGATGTATCCTTTTTCAGCTATTAATCCCAGGCTATCCACATTAAAAGAGATTGTTTTTTCTTCCTCAGCTCTATTCAACAATGCTACTGCAATTTCTCCACTCATGGTGCTTTTCAGTGGACGAGCCCAGACTTCAGTATCTCCATTATCTATCAATCTTCTAGCCTGATAGACCAACGGATCCTGATCAATGGCAATCATTTCTTTATTGGTCAAAATTTGAATAGTTTGTTCCGACATGCTCCTCAAATCATTCCCTGCCAATAAAGGAGACGCTAACATACACCACATGGAAAAATGGGTTTTATCTTCCTCATAACTCATTCCTCTGCCTACCTGCAACATATCCATGTCATTAACATGTCCCGGACCGGCATATTTCCATAAATCAGCATTTAAATCAATAATATGCATCACACTTTTAAAAGTATTCGTAATATCTCCGGATATCCGCCAGGAATCGGCAATATTGACCACCCATTTCCCGGGAAACTCCCAACGGCAGACATTAAAAATAGCATCCGGGTTCACCTGCCTTATGATGTGGCTTATTTCCGTATAACGCGTCTGTTCATCTAAATCCAATGACTGTCCGCCACACCAATCTACTTTGAGAAAATCATATCCCCATGTATTCAGTAGCGTATTGATATCCTGCCATTCATGATGATACAATCCCATACCCACACCTATCGTATCCGCATCCCACATAGAAGCACAGGTGTTAAACCCCGCATCAGAATAAATTCCGGCTTTCAGACCTTTAGAATGAATATAATCAGCGACCGCCTTCATTCCATGAGGAAAACGCTCAGGATGTGGAATTATATTCCCATTTTTATCTCTTCCTCCAAAATAACCATCATCAATGTTAATATACTCATATCCAACTGCTTGCATCCCGGAAGAGACCAAAGCATCTGCCTGTGCTTTAATCAAATCTTCATTAATATGCACCCGAAAGTTGTTCCAGCTGGACCAACCCATAATGGGGGTGAGTCTTCTGTGATGGACGGCTTCTTTTTGTTGCGAAAAAGAAGGAAAACAGAAGAATAAAATGGCAATAAAGAGAAAAGTGTGTTTTTGTTTCATTGTTTAGTTTATTTTATTATTTCTTTTTATGATTATGACAACAATGCTTTGTGAACATTGTGGATGCTTTGCGTGCTTTGTGGTTCCTTCTTCTCCAGCTTTTCCATTTTAACCACAAAGAGCACTATGGTTGCACAAAGTACACCATGATCGGGATAACAATGCTTTGTGAACATTGCGGATACTTTGCGTGCTTTGTGGTTCCTTCTTCTCCAGCTTTTTCATTTTAACCACAAAGAGCACTATAGTTGCACAAAGTACACTATGATTGGGATAACAATGCTTTGTAGCTATACTCACAATTTACCATTAATAACTCTCCTAATACCATTTTTTAATAAAGCCACATTAAAATTCATAAGTAAACCTAACTTATAATTCCCTAATTTTAAATACGTCAACGTTTGAGCTAAATGAACATCATTCAAAGCCTCAACACTCTTCAACTCTAAAACAACCTTATTTTCCACCAACAAATCTATTCTATATCCACATTCTAATTGTACCTCCTCAAAGACCAATGGCATTGGTTTTTCTTTCTCCAGATAAAGCCCTTCCTTTCTTAATTTATAATACAAACATTCTTTGTAAGCACTTTCTAACAATCCCGGACCAAGTGATTTATGAACTTCCAATGCACACCCCAATACTTCATGTGCGATCTGATTTTCAGTCATTACTTAGAATTTTTATTAAACAAAATATAATTCTTAATTTTATAATAATTAATGCACAAAATATAATAATTCTGTGAACATACAGGTGCTTTGAGTGCTTTGTAATTTCTTCTCTATTCCATCTTTCTGAGCTAACCACAAAGAGCACTATGATTGCACAAAGTACACTATGACCGGGATAACAATGCTTTGTGAATATTGTGGATGCTTTGCGTGCTTTGTGGTTCCTTTTTTATTTCGTTTTATGACTTAAAACACAGATTATCAATACTCCTCACTCTCCCGCAACATACTTATACAATCCAAAATCACTCAACGCAATACATACCGGCGCATCCGTCACCCGTAATCTGACTTTCTCAGTCGTTACCGGCTGCGGAAGCCTGATCAATCTATTCGCACCGATACCGGTCGCCGTCGCTACTTCCTGCCATTTTCCTTCTTTCCATACATCCACAGCTACAGAACCTATCCTTTGTCCCAACTTAATATTTTCTCTCAACTGAATAATATCAAAAGTCTGTGGCGCTTTCAAATCAACTTCTAAACTGGGGGTATGCACGCTATCATCCGTAGCCCAATAGCTGTATCGATCTCCATCCACCAGTTTTTGGATCCCAAAATCCTTTGGATCGTTTCCTCTCACATTCGAAGGTTTGAAATCAGCATCTTCAGCCAGGTTTTCAGCAAAGGTATTTTTTAATATTCTTCCAAATCCTTTTAAAGATTTCACATCAGCATCGCTTAGCTGCCCCGTTGTACCGGGTGCCAGTCCCAAATCCATATTTCCCGCTCTGCCAACACTATGAATATAAATATCAAACAATTCTTCCGGTGTTTTTGGTTGTTCTCCTTTATGCCAAAACCATCCCGGTCGCAACGGCACATCACATTCTGCCGGAATCCAATACTTTCCGTTTCGGGTACCGGTAGGCGAAGTAGTATAGTCCATGCTTCCCGGTCCGGGTGCTCCTCCATCTATTCCCTCGGGAGTAAAAGTTTCCCAGGTGGTATCAGCAGCATGTCCTTTTTCATTGCCAACCCATCTTACTCCGG
>DATGTY010000178.1:0-4120 GCA_035301605.1 Chitinophagaceae bacterium
ATGATAGGACTTCTGAGAAAGTTTTCAAAATCTCTGCTTTCATCACATGTTACAATGAGTTTATTTAAATCCGTATAGATTTCTTCTAAAGAATCAGTCTCAACTGCAATATCTATGAGTGATTTGGCATATCTTTCTGCTAAACGTGGATTTGGCATAATTATGAATCATTTAATTCAGAAACAATTAATTTAATTCAACATCAGAAAGCAATTTCTGAATATAATCTTCTTGTTTATTCTTATCACTCAATTCTCTTTCAAGGATTTTTTCAGCTACATCAACAGCTAAAATTCCAGCTTGGTTCTTTACTTCATTTAAAGCAGCAGCTTTTTCATTATTGATACTTAATCTCGCATTTTCTACAATCTTGCTAGCTTCTGTTTTAGCTTCCTCTTTCGCCTCATTGACAATTTTATCTTTGGTTTCCTTAGCTTCTTTCAAAATACGACTACGCTCTGTTTTGGCTTCTTTAAGTACTTCTTCGTGTTCATACTTCATTTGAGCCATTTCTGCCTTCACGCGTTCAGCTGATTCAATAGAATCAGCAATTCCTTTTTCACGCTTATCCAGCATTTTAAGAATTGGCTTCCATGCGAACTTTTTTAAGATAACTAATGTTAATAAAAAGATGAGTGCCATCCAGAAAAACAGTCCTATACCGGGCCTTAAAAGTTCCATTCTTTATTAATTTATATCGTTATACCAATAATTTAAACAAATAGTTAAAAATTACTGCATTCGCCGCCCTGCGCATTGAATGCAGTAAAATCATCTTTTTCCTTATACAAATAAGGCTAAAATGGCTACCACAACTGCGAATAGAGCAACACCCTCAATAAGAGCGGCCATCACAATCATGTTAGAGCGGATTTCACCAGCAACTTCAGGCTGACGAGCAATGGCATTCATGGCTTCTTTACCTACCTGACCAATACCAACACCTGCACCAATTGCAGCTAATCCGGCTCCGACTCCGGCACCAATTTTTCCTAAGCCTGTTGCAGCAAGGAATAAAATACTCAAAAGTGACATAACTGTTTGTTTTTATGATGATTAATAAAATCCTAATTAAAAATTTCTGTTATTAGACGACGATCTCTTCTTCAAATTCTTCATGTGGCCCATTTTCGAAAGCCTGAGCTATAAACAATGCGGTCAGGTTTGCGAAAATAAAGGCCTGAATTAATCCTACCAACAGCTCTACGAAATACATGAAAATTGTAAAGCCAACAGAAACAATAGAGAAACCCCAACCTACAGCCGCCAACATACCACCAAAAATGAAAATCATTGAAATAATACTCAGGATAATCATGTGACCTGCAAGCATATTCGCGAAAAGACGAATCATCAATGCAAATGGCTTGGTAAAAATTCCTAAAATCTCAACAGGAACCAAAATCGGTTTTACCCAAATCGGAATTCCCGGAGGCCATGTTATGTGAATCCAATAATGCTTATTGGTACTTAACAAGATGTATATAAAAGAGAATAACGCCAACGCTCCAGTAAAAGCCAGATTACCGGCCACATTTGTAGAACCAGGAATTAGCGCCAACAAAGAATTAATCCATATAAAGAAAAACAGGGTGAGTAGTAATGGTAAATACTTATCTGCTTTTTCTCCCAGATAAGCTCGTGCTACTTCATCCCTGATAAATATAATAATAGGCTCAACCGCATTTTGAAAACCACTAGGGGCTTTATTGGGATTGCGTTTGTATTTCTTCGCAACACCAATGAATATTAGTGCCAAAATTAAAAGAGAAAGTATCGCCTGCAATACATTCTTCGTTAATGAGATATCATAAATCGGCGTCTTGAAATCCGGAGAACCATCGGCATTTACAGGAATAATTCTACCCGGGAAATAACTCATTTTATCTAAGTCATATTTTTCAATATACTCTTCCGTCATTATCCTAAATCCATGATAAGCTTTTTCTCCATGGTGGAATTTGGAAGACATAAAAACAGAAAATCCGGACTGTGGAATATAAATAATTACCGGGAGCGCTATAGATACAGGATGACCATTAATAGAAAAGAAATGCCAAAAATGTGAATCCTGAACATGCTCCAGAATGACTGAGTTGGCATCAAATCTGCCTTCACTTTCAGTCTCCTCGGTGTCCTGATTATTATGAATAGTAGATTCTGTTTGTCCATATGAAAATGAACAAAAAAAGAATAAGATCACAGTCAAAAGACCTGTCCAGCCGTATTTAAGGGGTTTTGCCATGATGGTATATCAAAATTTTGCGCAAAGATAACCTGATTTTGTTGTAATCCAACCAAAATACATTTTTTTTTTAACATTTAATTTTTCTAAACATTAAAACTTATATTTGGTCAGAGTAAAAAGAATTTCTCTTACGAGATTAATTGATTTACGTCTATCTATCGTTCTTGTTATTATTATTTTATAATTTAAATATTTACATACTATGGGGGTCTTATACCTAATCCCTTTAATGGGGATTATTGCACTTGTTTTTATGGCTGTTAAAAGTGCCTGGGTAAGTAAAAGAGATTATGGTTCAGAAAAAATGGCAGAATTGGCTCAGCATATTGCCAGTGGAGCTATGGCTTTTTTAAAAGCAGAATACAAAGCGCTGTCCTATTTCGTCATTATTGCTGCTATTTTATTGGGATATATGGGATATATTAACCCTGATTCCAGTTGGACTATTGCCATCGCTTTCATTTTAGGAGCCGTATTATCGGCTTTTGCCGGTTTTAACGGCATGCGCATTGCAACCAAAGCCAATGTAAGAACGGCTGAAGCAGCCAAAACCAGTTTACCCAAGGCTTTGAATGTATCTTTTAAGGGTGGATCTGTTATGGGGCTGGGCGTTACAGGACTTGCTGTATTGGGATTGGGAGCACTCTTAATCATATTTCTACATTTTTTTGGCTTTTTTGATACCGGTCAAAACCTGACCAAGGCGCTGGAAGCACTTACCGGATTCTCCCTCGGTGCGGAAAGTATTGCACTTTTTGCCCGTGTGGGAGGCGGAATCTACACCAAAGCTGCCGACGTCGGAGCTGATTTGGTTGGTAAGGTAGAAGCCGGTATTCCGGAAGATGACCCTAGAAACCCGGCTACCATAGCAGATAATGTGGGCGATAATGTGGGGGATGTAGCAGGAATGGGCGCCGATCTTTTTGGCTCTTTTGTTTCTACTATTATTGGTACCGTTGTTCTCGGCAGAGAGATTAATGCACAGGGAGATGGGTTGCATGGTTTGTCCCCTATTATATTACCCATGATTATTGCCGGTGTAGGTACTTTATTTTCTCTCTTGGCTACCTATATGGTTCGTATTAAAAATGAAAATGACAATGTGCAAAAGTCTTTGAATATGGGCAACTGGCTAGCTATTATACTGACTGCTATTGCCTCCTATTTCATTACGATGAACATCCTCCCTCATGATATGATTCTTCGTGGACATTCTTTCACTTCCAGTGGCGTTTTTGGTGCAATTATCGTGGGTTTGGTCGTCGGTACCTTAATGAGCATGATTACCGAATATTATACCGCCATGGGAAAAAAGCCGGTTCAATCTATTGTCAATCAATCTTCCACCGGACATGCGACCAATATTATTGCCGGATTAGCTGTGGGTATGGAATCCACTTTGCTTCCTATGCTGGTATTGGCAGCAGGTATTTATGGCTCCTTTGAATTTGCAGGTTTATACGGCGTGGCCATTGCTGCAGCCGGAATGATGGCGACCACAGCCATGCAGCTTTCCATCGATGCTTTTGGCCCTATTGCTGATAATGCTGGAGGAATTGCAGAGATGAGTGAATTACCGGAACAGGTACGTGAACGTACCGATAAATTAGATGCTGTTGGGAATACCACCGCTGCCACCGGAAAAGGATTTGCTATTGCTTCTGCAGCCTTAACTTCGTTGGCTTTATTTGCCGCTTTTGTTGGTGTCGCAATTCCCGTTGTCAAAGATCAACATATTGATATATATCAGGCAAAAGTACTTTCAGGACTGTTTGTAGGTGCGGTTATTCCTTATATATTTTCTTCTTTAGCTATTTCTGCTGTGGGTAAGGCTGCCATGAAAATGGTAGAAGAAGTAAGAAGACAATTTAA
>DATGTY010000179.1:0-3889 GCA_035301605.1 Chitinophagaceae bacterium
GGTTTTGTGGATGTATTGGCAGCCGAACAAACTCCTGAAAATACCAATTGGTTTGAAGGCACGGCAGATGCTGTGCGCAAGAGTCTGCATCATTTTATAGGACATGAATATGATTATATTCTTATTCTTTCGGGAGATCAGCTCTATAGTATGAATTTTAATAAAATGTTGCGAGAGCATATCGATAAGAAAGCAGAGGTGTCAATTGCTACTACTCCGGTAAATAGTCAGGATGCGCCAGGATTTGGGATTATGAAAACGAATAAAGAGGAGTGTATAGAATCTTTTGTGGAAAAACCGGATTCTACCGAATTAGATCAATGGGAGTCTGAGGTAAGTAAAGAGATGAAAAAGAAAGGACGAAAATATTTAGCTTCTATGGGGATTTATATTTTTAATAAATCTTTTTTAAAGGAAATTCTTGCGACAGAAGCTCAGGCTACAGATTTTGGTAAAGAGATTATTCCGAAGTCTATAGAAAAATTTAAAGTGATAAGTTTTCAATATGAAGGATATTGGACCGATATTGGAACAGTGAATGCTTTTTTTGATGCCAATTTGAATATTACAGAGGCTATTCCTCATTTTAATTTGTTTAATCCTTTTTCAGTAGTCTATACAAGGGCGCGTATGTTGCCTCCGACAAAGGTTTTGGGTACTACGCTGGAGCGTGCCAGTGTGGCCGATGGTTGCATTATTATGGCTAGTCGTTTGGAGCATACCGTCGTGGGCATTCGTACCAGAATAGGGAAAGGGACGACGGTGATAAATAGTTATATCATGGGGAGCAATCTTTATGAAGACCTTGACCAGTTAAGCTGCTTGTCCAAAAAAGGAATGCCGGCAATCGGAATAGGGGAACGTTGTTATATTAATAATGCCATTATAGATAGAAATGTAAGGATAGGAAATGATGTGAGAATTAATGGGGGAACGCATTTGGATGATACTGATGAAGAATTATATACGGTTAGAGATGGGATAGTGGTAGTAAAAAAAGATGTGACCTTACCTAATGGATTTACGATTTAACAGGTGTGTGTAAGTGTTTATATTTTTTTACGATTAATGTATCTTCGCAATGAGAGAGAAGATTTTGAATGCTCTTATTAAGCAGAGGATGTATAAAGGTAGGATTTATTTCTGCTAGTGGCGTGAGTACAAAACGGCGTTTGGAAATATGGGGATGAGGAATGGTCAATTGGGGTGTATTACAGATATATTGATCATAAAAAAGAATGTCTATATCCATGGTTCTGGGGCCCCAGGCTTTTTCTCTTTTGCGACCCAGGCTTTGTTCTATTTGATGAATATTTTGAAGTAATTGGAAGGGATTTAATTTAGTATCTACTACCAATACCTGATTGAGATAATCTGCTTGATTTTCTTCTCCCCAGGCAGCTGTTTCATAAATAGAAGAGGAGGCTTTACTTATAGAGCCCACCTTTTCTTGAATAAGATTTTGGGCCTTTTTTATTAGCTCGAAACGTTCGCCCATATTTGTTCCTAATAGTAAGTAGGTTGTGGTCATAGTAATTATAATTATGCAAAAGTAGTATGTTTGTTTATCTTTAGAAAAAATTAAACCAGAGATGAAGAGTTTTTTGAAAACATTTTTTGCCGCATTATTGGCATTGATTACATTTTGTGTCTTGCTATTTTTCTTTTTTGCAGGTGTTTTGGGCTCATTGATGCAATCAAAAGAACAACCTAAGGTACATGAAAATACGGTATTGAAAATTGAATTGGGAACCCCTATACAGGAACAGTCTCATATAGATCCTATGAATTTAATATTGCAAAGAGATCATTTTGAGGTACAGGGATTGCATAATCTTATTAAAGGAATCAGAAATGCTAAGACGGATTCGGGGATAAGAGGGATTTATTTGAAATTAAACGGCAGTGCTAATTTATATGCTACGAATGAAGAACTAAGAAGGGCTTTATTAGAATTTAAAAAAGCTGGTAAATTCATTGTTGCCTACGGAGATGTGATTACCCAAAAGGATTATTATATTGCGTCTGTTGCGGATGATATTTTCCTGAATCCGTCGGGATTGCTTGATTTTAGAGGCTTTTCGATGACTATGATGTTTTTCAAGGGAACGATGAACAAATTGGATATTAAAGCTAATATCTTTTATGATGGTAAGTTTAAAAGCGCAACAGAGCCTTTTAGAACGACGGAGATGACCAAAGCCAATAAAATACAGACGAAGGCTTATTTGAACAGTCTCTATAACCATTATTTGTCTGGCATATCCGCAGAAAGGCACATAGATACCTCCATTTTGTTTAAATATGCCAATCAGGGATTGGTGCGGTCAGCGAATGATGCATCGGATTATGGTCTGGTAGATGGATTGAAGTATAAAGATGAGGTAATGGCTGTTTTGAAAAAGAAATTGGGAGTGTCGAGGTCAGATGATATTGATTTTGTTTCCTTATCGGAATATAGTCAGCATGATCCTGTTTTATATGCCGGCGATTTTGATAATGAAATAGCGATATTGTATGCGCAGGGAAGCATCGTGAATAAAGAAAACAAAGGAACTTCTCCGCAGATAGCTGCTTCAAAATATGTAAAATTATTTAAAAAAATAAGGGAAGATAGTAGTATTAAATCGGTTGTCTTTAGAGTAAATTCTCCCGGTGGAAGTGCCTTGGCTTCGGATGAAATTTGGCGCGCTTTAATGCTTACAAAACAGGTGAAACCGGTGGTCGTTTCCATGGGAGATTATGCCGCTTCAGGAGGATATTATATTTCCTGCGCAGCAGACAGAATTTATACCGAACCCAATACTTTAACGGGTTCTATTGGTGTTTTTGGTATTATTCCGGATTTACATAGTTTCTTTAAGAATAAACTGGGCGTTACTTTTGACGGGGTGAAAACAGCAAAATATGCTGATATAGGAAGCGCAGTAAGACCTATGACAGCGGCAGAGAAGAAAATGATTCAGAGCCAGGTAGATCATACCTATGGTATTTTTAAAAAGAGAGTCAGTGAAGGGCGGGACTTGAAAGAAACTTTTGTGGATTCTATTGCTCAGGGACGTGTTTGGAGTGGACTGGATGCCGTTCGTCTGGGATTGGCCGATAGCTTAGGAGGAATTAAAAAGGCTATTGCCGGAGCGGCAAGATTAGCTCATCTATCTGATTATTCTATAACCTCCTATCCACAGCAGAAGGTTCCTTATAAGCAAATACTTGAAAGTATCAATGGAGGAATTTATTCAAGTATTATGGAAGAAAAAATGGGAAAGTATTTTCCTGTTTTTAAGGCCTTAAATAAAATAAACGCTTCACAAGGAAAAATTATGACCAGGTTGCCTTTTGCTTTATATCGGTATTAAGATGGTAATAGATTGCTTCTGTCTTCCAATTGACCGCCCCGAACAGCTCCGTTAAGCGAGTTCTTTTTGGCGATTGATTACCTTTTGAACCATTTTTTTGCGACGTTTTCTTCTGAAAATGTTAAGTACACTATCCACAATATAATAAAAGCAGGGCACTACAATCAACGTCATTATCAGAGAACTGGTCAGTCCGCCAATAATGACCCATGCCATTCCTGATTTGACCTCAGATCCTGCTCCTGAAGCCAGTGCTAAAGGCAGCATCCCAACAATCATGGCTATGGTAGTCATGAGGATAGGACGAAAACGTTCTCTCCCGGCATCTACAAGTGCATCTACCAGTGTTGCACCTTCGGTCTTTCGTTGATTGGTAAAATCTACCAGTAAAATACCATTTTTGGTGACCAGTCCTATCAACATGATAATTCCAATGATGGAGAATACGGTGAGTTCATTCATTGTTAATGCCAATGCGAGAAATGCACCAATAATAGCAAGCGGCATCGCCATCATGACAACCAGAGGAT
>DATGTY010000180.1:0-3432 GCA_035301605.1 Chitinophagaceae bacterium
TAGGTTCTTTCCCAAGTCAAACCCTCATTTCCAATCTGGCTAATCAACGCCCCAGGGTTTTGATCGTAACCGGAGGAAGCAGACACAGAATACAGATTATATTGAGGATACAAAGCACTTGGTCTATTTCCGACAGAACCATAAGAAGCACGTAGTTTCAAATTATCTACCCAAGAAAGATCAAACCAGTTTTCTTGATAAATATTCCAACCACCACTAACAGAAAAGAAATTTCCGTATTTGGCATTATCCCCAAAATTGGATGCACCATCTCTCCTAAATGAGGCTTCTAATAAATAACGACGATCATAATTATAGGCTACCTTGGAGAATAAGGATTGCACTGCCCATTCCAATATTCCTCCTTCCGTCCTTTCCGGCTTAGACACTACATCCAAAACATCAAATCCCGGAATAAATCCGGTTCCTGCCACATCCAAAGTCTTTGAATGATAATCTGTAAACTCATAACCAACCAAACCATTTAAATGATGTTTTCCCCAATTTTTATTAAAATGTAATACCTGATTGGTATAACGTCTGGAAAATTTAGAACGAAAATCGGTAATACGTCCTCCGGCTCCTTCGGCTGCACTTGAGCGGGGATCCTGATAGCCACTTTGCGCATAAATATTATGTCTGTAACTATTTTTAGAAGTAAATTGCAACCAATCTGTAATTTGAATATCAAATCCAAAATTCCCCATTAACTGATAATTCTTATTCGCACCGTGGTTCCATTGTAAATCATACAAATAATTTGTTCCGGCACTATTCACCCAACCGCTATATCTATTTGGGACAATATTTCCATCTTTATCATAAGGACTATCCCAAGGAAGGTTAGAATACATTGCAGTTACTGAATATTGTCGATCATCCACATCCCTTTTGACTCCACTTAACGAAGTCCTAAGGGTCAACCAGTCAAAAGGTTTGTAAACCGTATTCAGTCGAACATTATATTTTTTATATTTATAGCCTTTTACTGCTCCTTTCTCATCATAATAACCTAAAGAAAGATAGTTCTGAATTTTCTCGTTCCCTCCATTTAAAGACACATTATACTGCTGTGTAAGTCCTTTTCGAGTAGCCAAATCCCACCAATCAAAATTACTCTTTCTTAAATCAGAATTCCAACGTGGAAAGCTAATCACATTCGCATTTTGAAAAGATTTATAATAGTCATAAAGCTCACTACCTGACATCATTTCCATATTTCCTCGGTCTAATTCATTAAACCCTACTTTCGCAGATAAATTCACAGACAAATCCTTATTTTTAGGTCTTTTGGTTGTTACCAACACAACACCATTAGCACCCTGAGACCCAAAAATAGCAGTGGAAGCCGCATCTTTAAGTACCGATATTGATGCAATATCAGCCGGATTTATATCCCCCGCATCATGCCCTATAATCACACCATCAACTACCCATAAAGGACTGGTTGTCCCACTTAAAGTAACTTGTCCTCTAATTCGAACACTTCCTCGGGATCCTGGCTGTCCCGATCCGGAAGCTACATAAACTCCCGGCGCTTTCCCATTCAGCATATTCTCTACCGTAGGAGAGGTCTCATCTTTTAACTCTCCGGCATCAATAACATCTAAAGAACCGGTTAAACTTTCTTTTTTCTGGGTACCATATCCTACTACTACTAATTCGGCCAACCCGGTAGCTCCGGACGATAAGGTAACATCAATAGTAGCCCTTCCTTTTACAGAGACTTCTTTGGTCTCGTATCCAACGTAGGAAAACACAAGGATGGCATCCTCTGATGCCTTAATCTGATATTGTCCGGTAGCATTAGTTACAGATCCGGTTGTTGATCCTTTTACCTGAACGGTAACGCCAATAAGAGGATTGCCAAGCGTATCAGTAACTTTACCATTGACTGTTATTTCTGCTACATTCTTTCCTATAATCTTAGACAAGGAATTTTCATTACTATTACCTAAAGCAGAAGTAACCACTCCCACCTGAATAAATAGTCCAAAAAAAATTGAAATTAATAAGAAAGAAGATTTACATAATTGCTTTTCCATAAATTATCTTTAAAATTTTACAAAGAATTTGCAAGATATACTAATCCTTTGTTTTAAAAAAACATTCTATAAGGCTTGTAACAATTTATTAATGAAGCATATATAAGAACGTCGGAAAAACAAAGTTTTATATAAGAGAGCGCGAAGACCTCTATTAAATTTGATTTCCTTCCTTAGGAAAAATCACTGTGGATTGGAAAGATTTTGCTTCTTCAGGAGTCATTGTGGCATAGGCAACAATAATAATAATATCATCCACTTCACACAGCCTTGCGGCTGCACCATTTAAGCAAATGACACCTGAATTCCTTTCTCCTTTAATGACATAAGTTTCTAATCTTGCGCCATTGGTCACATTAACTACCTGAACCTTTTCATTCTCAATAAGATTAGCTGCCTCCATTAACTCCTCATCAATAGTAATGCTCCCGACATAATTCACATTAGCCTCCGTAACAGAAGCTCGGTGTATCTTGGATTTCATTAGTTCTATCTGCATGAATGCAAAGTTAGGACAAAATCCATTAAGAATTCTGTCATCCATTATCTCCTACCCGGAAATTCACCTAAAAAACTTTTACAATAAAATATTATCAATGAGTCGGATTCCTTCCAACCAAGCAGCTATAAGCAACACCTGTTTGGTATCCCTAAACTCCTGCTCAGGTTCCAAAGTATCAGCTTTGGCTAGTGATAAATATTCAACCTGAAACCCCAATTGCTCTAAATAAGCCAATGCTTCTGTTTGTGCATCCTTAAAAAAACCTTTCTCCTTATGATTACCTATCTGATGCAAGCTTTCAGCAATAGCCTTTGCCCTATCACGACCTATATCAGATAGCAAAGCATTCCTACTACTCATCGCCAAACCATTCTTTTCCCTCTTTGTCGGTACCCCAATAATTTCTACCCTCAGACCCAAAAGATTTGCTAATTTCCGGGTAATGAGTAGCTGTTGATAATCCTTTTGACCCATATACATTCTGTCCGGAGTTATGAGCTTTAAAAATCGGGAAAGTACCTGTCCTACCCCTTGAAAATGCCCCGCTCGATGTGCCCCTTCTAAAATCGTTTCTAACTTTCCAAAATCATACAATTCCAGATTATCCATTCCATCCGGATATACTTGCTGTACATCAGGTAAGTACAACGCAGTAACATCCGCCTCTATTAATTTCCGAATATCATCTTCTACCTGTATCGGATAATTTTCCAAATCCTTCTCTTCGTTAAACTGAGTCGGATTAACAAAAATAGAAACCAGGGTAACCTTATTTTGAAGCCCTGCTTCCTTCATTAATTCCAAATGTCCTTCATGAAGTGCTCCCATAGTAGGAATATATCCCAACGAACTGTCCTCTGATTTATTTTTTAACAAAAACTTTTG
>DATGTY010000181.1:0-6349 GCA_035301605.1 Chitinophagaceae bacterium
ACCCGGTGGACATACCTCAACCTTAGGTAGAGAAGGCAGTGATTTCTCAGCCGCTCTTTTTGCCAATATGCTGGATGCCAAAGATCTTACTATCTGGAAAGACGTAGAAGGGTTAAAAAACGCAGATCCCCGTCTATTTAACGACACAAAAGATATTAGCCAAATCAACTTCAATGAAGTTATTGAGATGGCATATTATGGATCCAATGTTATTCATCCCAAAACCATCAAACCACTCCAAAATAAAGACATTCCGCTCTATGTCAAAAGTTTTTTAAATACCAAACACCCGGGAACAGCCATAAGAAAAGAGAAAGGAATTCAAAAGCTGCCTCCTATCATTGTATTGAAGAAAAAACAGGTTTTAATTAAAATAACCACTAAAGATTTTTCTTTTATTTCAGAGGAAAACCTGAGTATGCTTTACAACATTTTATCCGGAATAAAGATAAAAATTAATTTGATGCAAACGGGAGCTATTAATTGTTTTTTTTGTATTAACCAAAGAACAGATAAAATTGAGGAACTTATCAAAGCATTGCATCCTCATTTCAAAATCACTTATAATGAAGGGCTGGAAATACTTACTGTTCGTCATTATAAAGAAGGGATGGTCAAAAAATTTACAAAAGGACGCCAGATTCTCCTGGAACAACGCGCTCCCAAAACAGTGCAAATTGTGATGCGCTAGACCTCTAATTCAACATGGGACCCTTTTTCATGGCCTCATAATTCTTTTTGGAGTAGTTTTTCCGAATAGCGGTCTGTTTTCTACTCTTTTTCACCACATAATCTCCACTACCATCGTACAACACCAAAGGTAATTTATGCGTTTTATTAAAATAATGATAGGCTATTTTTAGTTTAGACCAAAATTCTCGAAGCGGATGGTCTTTTTCATAATTTTTATCCAAGTATTTAACAGACTTGTTATTATCAAAATCTACCGGAAGTACATGTACCGGAATAAAGCTCTGTCCGGCATTCCGAGCCAAAACAGCCAATAAATATACTTCATCTATCTGTTCGTTCCTGATAGGGATGCAACCTACAGTCACGCAACTTCCATGAATATAAATTCCCCCACCCGGATCTTCATAGGGTGTATTTTTCAAATCTGAAAAATTCGGATAATTTATTTTTAATGACAAATGATAGGCACTGTTAGGCTGAAAACGATTGATATAATAAAATCCTTCAGGAACCTGAGAATCTCCTTGTTGTAACTTTCTCCCCAAATATCCGGACAGCGCACAAACATTATAATTCTTAAAAAGTTGAAAAGTATCAGCAGCCTTATCTTTAACCCATACCTCTAATCTACTGTCATATTTAAAAGAACGAATAAAAATATAATTAGCAGGATAAGTCAAACCTTTTTTTTCAAATTCTTTCTTCAGTTTATTGTTATTTAACTCATAATCTGTCTCAAAACGCGGATTCCTTAACTGCTTCGCCAAAAAGGATTGCGCAGAGGCAGAAAGTGTAAATAAGAAACACAACAGCGTTAAAAATAAAAGGTTCTTCCTCATAATTCAGATAAAATGCAAAGGTTTACAAACCAACAAAGATAGTGCTTTATACAAACAGAACCTATCTAGAATATTTTTTTAACAATAGTATAAATATCAAATTAAGTTTTAAGGATATTCTTATTTAAATACTGCAAGCTTTCACGAATGCTATCAAAAGGATTTCCCGGCGTTTCATCCTGTTCTACAAAAAAATGTTTTAAGCCTGACTCTCTTGCTTTAGCAAATATTTGGGGCCAGTCACAGAATACTAACCCAATGCTGTTTCCAAAAATTTTAATAACGGATTCAGCTCTTTAAAAACACCAACCACCTTATTCACTAAATCTTTATTTACTACATCCTTTTCTTCTAAAGTACAATGAGCTATCACACTCTTTAGTTTCAAATAATCTATTGCCGGATTATCTTTTTCATATCCTCTAGGAGGGCGCTTAAGCTTATCGTTGCTATCTAGTTTCCCAAACATCTTTTTAAAAGAACTTTTCTCAATAATAGCCCTGAATTCGTCCGTGTTATAATCAATCTCCTGACGGATTTTAAACAAAGCTTCTTTATCGGGACGCCAAATTCCTCCTCCCAAATAAAAATTATCCGGTTCTATATGCACATGAAAACCTGGAAAATGAACTTTCTTCCCTCCTTTGTTTATTCCGGCTGCCAGATGCACTTTATAAGGCGTTTTGTCTTTACTGAAACGTATATCTCTATAGATTCTAAAAACACAATCTTTTACGCTCAATTTCCCATAATCCGAATCTAGAGCCGTCAATTCCAATAACAAACGTTGAATAAACTGTTCAAAATCTTTTTTTGCATCTAAATAACTTTCTTTATTATTTTGAAACCAGGGTCTCTCATTGTGTTGTTTGAGATCGTTTAAAAATTGAAGTGTAGTCGGCTTGAGCATACTAATCCTATCATTTTTCATCCAAATATAGGTTAAATAAACTTCTTTTCTAATAAAATTAAAAGAATTTAAAAGCTTATAATAAATCGACATTCTCTGGATTAACTACCATATAAAATTGATAAAGCAGTTACTATTTACACCTAAAAGTAAACATCTACCCAATATTTATTGTTCCTTTGTTACTGATGACACATTCACACGCACATACGCATGAGCCTAATAGTTCCTCTTCCAAAGTAGGAAAAGGACTTCTCATAGGAATTACACTCAATTTAATATTTGTTGTAGTGGAAGCCGGCACCGGATTTTGGCAAGACTCTCTATCCTTATTAGCAGATGCCGGACATAATTTGTTTGATGTAGCCAGTCTGGCATTAGCTCTGTTGGCCTTTAGATTGGCAAAAGTAAAACCCAATGCCAAATTTACTTACGGCTATCGAAAATCTACTATTCTGGTCGCACTATTAAATGCCGTCATCCTGCTCATTGCGATTGGCGGCATCGGTTTTGAAGCTTTCCAGAGGATATGGGATCCTCAACCGATAGAAGGTGGTGTTATTGCTATTGTAGCAGGAGTAGGAATTTTAGTGAATGGATTTACTGCTTTTCTTTTCATTAAAGAAAAAGACAAAGACCTCAACATCAAAGGCGCTTATCTGCATATGGCTGCAGATGCTATTGTTTCTTTAGGCGTAGTGATTGCAGGACTACTCATTATGTGGACGGATTGGTATCTATTGGATCCCATCATCAGTTTTGTTATCATGATTGTCATTCTCATCAGCACCTGGAGCCTATTGAAAGATAGCTTGGTTTTGACTCTAGACGGCGTCCCCAAAGGAATTAATCTGAACGAAGTGAAGAATGCAGGCTTAAATATTTCAGGCGTGATGGATCTCCACCATATTCATATTTGGGCCATCAGCACAACACAGAACGCCCTCACCGCCCACCTGGTTGTTAAAAATGGAACACCTCTTTCCGACACAGAAATCATCAAAGATGAACTCAAACAAAAATTTTCTTCTGTGAATATCCAGCATTGCACCTTTGAAATAGAAGCCATAAAGGAACATTGTAGTGAAAAAGACTGTAAAACTAAAGAGGATACCGCTCCCGAGATTCATCATCATTGAAGTAAGTCTTTTAGTCTTCCTGCTTTCAATATTCAACCCTCCATGACTGGATAGAGCGGATATTGTTCCATATATTTATTCACTTCTTCCTTCACTCCTACAATTTTTTGTTCATTATCAGCATCTGTCAATAGCTCATCAATCCATTCTACAATCTGAGGCATATTATCTTCTTTTAGCCCTCTTGTAGTTATAGCAGGAACACCAAGACGAATACCTGAAGTAATAAAAGCAGACCGATCATCAAAAGGAACCATATTCTTGTTGGCAGTAATATCAGCCTGAACTAGGGTATTTTCTGCTTTCTTACCACTAATTCCTTTGTTTCTTAAGTCTATTAAAAGCAAATGATTATCCGTTCCACCGGACACAATATTATAATCCTTTTCATTGAAAGCTTTAGCCATCGCCTGTGCATTCTTAATGATTTGCTGTGCATATTGGGTATAATCATCAGATAATATTTCAAAGAAAGATACCGCTTTTGCAGCAATAACATGCTGAAGAGGACCACCTTGTACGCCCGGAAAAACAGCTAAATTCAGCAATTTACTCATCATGCGGGTTTTCCCTTTCTTCGTTTTCAATCCGAAAGGATTTTCAAAATCTTTTCCCATCATAATCATTCCTCCCCGAGGACCACGCAAGGTTTTATGCGTAGTAGTTGTCACAATATGACAATGTTCAAAGGGAGAATTCAATAATCCTTTTGCAATCAATCCGGCAGGATGTGCGATATCTGCCATCAATAAAGCACCCACACTATCTGCAATTTCACGAATGCGTTTATAATCCCAATCACGACTATATGCGGAAGCACCGCAAATAATCAACTTCGGTTTCTCTTTCGTGGCCACTTTTTCCATCTCGTCATACTCAATCAAACCGGTTTCTTTATTTACACCATAAAAACTGGTTTCGTAGTTTTTCCCGGAAAAATTTACCGGAGAGCCATGTGTCAGATGCCCGCCCATGCTTAAATCCAATCCTAAAATTTTATCTCCCGGATTCAAAGTAGCTAAGAAAACAGCCATATTTGCCTGTGCTCCAGAATGTGGCTGAACATTTACATACTCAACACCAAATATTTCTCTGGCGCGATCAATAGCCAATTGTTCACTCTGATCTACTATTTCACATCCGCCATAATAGCGATGTCCCGGATAACCTTCCGCGTACTTATTGGTCATTACATTTCCCATTGCCTGCATCACCTGATAGCTTGTAAAGTTCTCAGAAGCAATCAGTTCCACACCTCTACGCTCACGGTGTAGCTCTTGATTAATCAATTGGAAGATTTGTTCATCTTTCTGCATAAAATATTAAGTTTATGGGTAGGAGAAATTTTTGCACAAAGATAATTCATTAAAATTGTATTATTAAATCTAAAAGCACATAAAAACAGCTTTTTAATCAGGATAATTTCCAAAAGAAATCAAAGTACCACACTTCATCTATCACAGGAAATAATTTCTAATCTTTGTCTGTTTTCTTAAATTTTATGTACTTTAACCTCCTAAATTTGATTTAAACTCATGGCATTAAACGTTATATTTTTCCTTTTCTTCATTCTTTCCTTCCTGGTCGCTTTATATAAATTAATCTTTCTCGGAGATGTTCATATTTTTCAGGATATTGTCAACAGTACTTTTGATTATGCAAAAACGGCAGCAGAAATATCCCTTGGACTCATTGGCATCATGGCTTTATGGCTAGGAATAATGAAAGTAGGAGAAAAAGGCGGGGTGGTAAAAGCAATGGCTAAAATGGTGAGTCCTTTTTTCAATAAATTATTTCCTGAAATACCCAAAAATCATCCTGTTTATGGTTCTATCATGATGAATTATTCCGCTAACATGTTGGGGCTGGATAATGCGGCTACGCCACTAGGCCTGAAAGCGATGGATGAATTGCAAGAGCTCAATGTTTCTAAAGATACGGCCAGTAATGCTCAAATCATGTTTACGGTTTTAAATGCATCCAGTTTAACCCTAATTCCTGTGAGTATTATGGCTTATCGTGCTCAGGAAGGCGCCGCCAACCCATCAGATGTATTTATTCCTATTCTATTATCGACGTTTTTCTCTACCCTTACCGGTCTGGTAGTCACTTCGCTATATCAAAAGATTAATTTACTCAATAAAACAGTACTTGCTTATGTCGGCAGTATTGCACTGACAGTAGGTGCATTACTTTATTATTTTTCCACTTTATCACAAGATCAGATTCAAACGATCTCTTCCGTGGCAGGAAATGTCATCATTTTCGGTATTATTATACTCTTTTTAGTCATGGCATTCAAAAAGAAAGTCAATGTGTATGACGCTTTTATTGAAGGTGCCAAAGAAGGATTTAGGATTGCTATCATGATTATTCCCTATTTAGTAGCTATTCTTGTCGCCGTTGGTGTTTTTCGCGCTTCCGGATGCATGGAATATCTTTTAGACGGATTAGGAGCAGGATTTTCAGCGCTAGGGATCAACACTGACTTTGTTCCTGCCTTACCTGTTGCATTGATGAAACCTTTAAGCGGCAGCGGCGCTCGCGGATTAATGGTTGAAATCATGCACAATTATGGTGCAGATTCTTTTCCGGGAATTGTATCATGTCTGATGCAGGGCTCCACCGAAACTACCTTTTATGTCATTGCAGTCTATTTTGGCGCAGTAAATATTCGAAAAACACGACATGCAGTTCCTGCTGCCCTTATGGCTGAAGGAGCCGGAATAACCGCTTCTATTTTTATTGCTTATTTGTTTTTTCATTAA
>DATGTY010000182.1:0-8227 GCA_035301605.1 Chitinophagaceae bacterium
CAATGCTGTAGCTTCTTTGAAAGCAGGAGCGGCTGGTTTGTCCTGTATTCAAGGAAATTATTTCCCGGAATTAATAGTATGGTTGTGTAATCATTATGACGATAAAGATTCTGCAGTAAAAGTGCAAGACTTTTTTTTACGAAATATGCATGTTATGCATTTTGTATATCCTGTTGTAGCTAAATTCTTTTTACAACATCGTGGATTTGAAATCAATACGTTTAGCCGAAGACAAGTAGGTGTTTTCACTAACGAGACTGGCATAGCGCTACTTAAACTACAGCATGAATATGAAGAATTATTAGTACATTTAGATATTGTATGTTAATAAAATAAACTTAGATGGTTGCTTAATTAATCCCTTTTAAATAGGATCTTTGGTATTCTTTTGGAGTTAATCCAGTAATTCGTTTAAAGTGACGATAAAAGTTTGAGATGTTATTAAACCCGCATTCATAGCAAATAATGTTTGTAGGGTGGCTGTCATCTATCAGTAGTTTGCAAGCGTGTTTTATTCGTATTTTTGTTAGAAAATCATAATAGGTCATCTTTGTCATAGCCTTAAAATACCTGCAAAATGATGTAGTACTCAGGTTGCTAATAGATGAAATATCATCAAGGGTAATATCCTCCATATAGTTTGTTATTGTGTATTTATAGACCCGATCCAGACGCTGTTTTGCAAAGGTGTCCTTCGAAAGGTTGAACTTTCCGGGAAAGGAAATTGGGGTAAAATCTTTATTGGTTGCCAGTATTTTTAAGATGGATAACATATGAATAATGCGATCCAAGCCTTCTGCATTTAATGATTGTTTCATTAAATTTTTTAATTGAGATTTAGCTTTGCCATGTATAACCATTCCTTCTTTGGCTTTTTCAAATAACTGTGGAATTAAATGTGATTCTGGGAGATCAAGGAAAACATCTCCCAAGAAATCTTTTCTGAATTGTATGACTATGGCTTCTACATTTTTTAAAGATTTAGAACTAAAGTAGTCTTGGTCACATTTCCAGGTATGTGGTACATTTTCACCAATAAATAAAAGCTCCCCGTCTGAGAAGTTGTCAATATTATTTCCTATAAATCTTTTTCCATGCCCCCTTATTACATAATGTAATTCTAGCTCGGGATGATAATGCCAGGTAGGGTCAAAGGCTTTTTTTATTTCGTGTTTTACTGTGTAAGAACCTTGTAACATTGCTGGAATCATGTGAAATTGCGCCTTCATAATCTAAAAGTTTTAGTGTTTATAATAATTCTACTTGATTTTTAATTTAGAGCTTTAAGTTGTTATTCCACCTTTAATGAAAATAGGTTATTTGCTATTTTGTTATAAAAAAATAAAATCATGATTAATTTTGGATTTTTGTATTTAAATCATAAATTTACATATAAATTTTATAAATTGCAAAATAATTATTTAAAAATTCTATTTATGAAAAGTATTAAGTATTGCATATTTTTAATTGCTACTTTAGTGTTATGTGAAATTTCGGATGCGCAAATTGTTAAGTCAACTAAGGAAAAGACCGAATACACTAAGGTGCTGACTGAACGGTCTAGGAAGATAGTGAGTCAGCTTCATATTGAAAATACGGCTAAAAAGGAAAAGGTTATACAAATTCTTGTAGGTCAATATAAGGGGATTGGAAAAATTTTTGATTTGAAAAATGCGGAAAAAAATCTTGTAAAAGAGGCAGATTTATCTAATGATGCCACCGCATTGCAAAATAAGTTTATTGAACTTATGGCACAGACTGAATTAGAGAAATTACATCGGACTTTTTTTGGTCAATTAAGCGCAAGGCTTACTCCGGAACAGGTAGCTAAAATAAAAGACGGGATGACTTATGGCGTGTTAGAAGTTACTTATAAGAGCTATATTGATATGATTCCTGATCTTACTCCTGAGCAAAAGACTTATATTAAAGCAAACTTGATAGAGGCTCGAGAATATTCTATGGATGGAGGATCTTCCAAGGAGAAACATTGGTGGTTTGGAAAATATAAAGGAAGGATCAATAATTATCTATCCAAAGAAGGATATGATTTGGATGAAGAAAGAGCTCAATGGAAGAAAAGGAGGGAAGCGGCTAAAAATAAATAAGTAAGCAATCTTTAACCTGTTTTCTAAACTTTAAATATGAAACGTTTTTCCCTTTTAAGTCTTTTTTTTCACATTATAGTGATTGGTGCGTTTGGTCAGAGTTTAAGTATAGTCAATTCGAAGTGTGAATATAGAGTAAATCCTCTCGGAGTAGAGACTTTTTCTCCCCGATTAAGTTGGCAATTGAGATCAACAGAAAAAGGTGTGCAACAAGTTGCTTATCAGATTTTGGTTTCTGATAATCCGGAATCCTTAAATAATGGTAAGGGGACGTTATGGAATTCTGGGAAGGTATATTCCAAAGCTTCTATACAAGTGTCTTATAAAGGAGAAGCTCTTCAACCTGCTAATAAATATTATTGGAAGGTTAAAGTGTGGGATAACAAACATGATTCTGCCTGGAGTAAAATCTCTTTTTGGGAGACGGGATTGTTTACAGAAAAGGATTGGAGACGGGCAGATTGGATTGCTTTTAATAAAATGCCGGATTCCAGTAAGTTACTTCCGGGAGAAGATTATAACAAACATACCCAATGGAATGATACCCTTCCTCTTTTTAGAAAAGAGGTTCCTGTAAAGAAAGGCTTGGAAAAAGCAACAGTGTTTATTTCTGGTTTAGGTCAGTTTGAATTGCATTTGAATGGGAAGAAGGTTGGTGAGCATTTTCTTGATCCCGGTTGGACACAATATGAAAAAGAAGCCCTTTATGTAACTTTCGATATAACAGAAAGCCTTAAAAAGGGAAATAATGTGTTGGGAGTTATGTTAGGGAATGGATTTTACTATATTCCTGTTTGGCAACACAGGTATAGAAAGTTAACTTTAAAATATGGATTCCCTAAACTGAAGTGTCTGATAAAACTTGAATATAAGGATGGTTCTTCTTCCTATATTACTAGTAACAACAGTTGGAAAACTGCTGCAGGGCCTATTCGTTTTTCCAGTATATACGGAGGGGAGGATTATAATGCCAATTTGGAACAGCCGGGTTGGGATCAGCCCGAATTTGACTCGAGAGGATGGAAAAATGCCATTGTTGTTGATGGTTCACCTAAACTCCACTCTCAAATGGCACAACCTGTAAAAGTAATGAAAAGTTTGTCTCCTAAAAAGGTGTATCCTTCCATTGATCAATCTTGGGTCTATGATTTAGGTCAAAATATTTCTGGTATTCTGGAGATTACTGTGAAAGGACACAAAGGAGATACCATAAAGATTATTCCGGCAGAGGTTGCCAATAAGGAAGGTATCCCTAATCAAAAAGCATCCGGAGGACCCTATTATTTTACGTACATCTTAAAAGGCAATGAGAAAGAAACCTGGCGTCCCCGTTTTTCCTATTATGGATTCCGATATCTGAGAGTAGTTGGTGCAGTTCCTAAGGGAGAAAATAACTCAAAAGGATTACCTATAGTTGAAAATATAGAAGGCTTGCATACGCGAAATGCTGCAGAAAGAATAGGAAGCTTTGAATGTTCTAATCAACTTTTTAATCGTATTTATCATTTAATCGACTGGGCGATTCAAAATAATATGGTGAGTCTGTTTACTGATTGTCCACATAGAGAAAAGTTGGGGTGGCTGGAACAAATGAATCTGATGAGTCCTTCTGTTCACTTTACTTACGATGTACCTGGCATTTTTAGAAGAACGGTGAAAAATATGGAAGCCGCTCAGACAAAAGAAGGGATGGTACCTGAAACAGCACCGGAATATGTTCAGTTTGGAGGAGATTTTAGGGATTCTCCGGAATGGGGTAGTAGTAGTATTCTGCTTCCCTGGTATATGTATAAGTGGTATGGAGATAAAAGAATACTTGAACAGAGTTACAGTATGATGAGTCGATATATTACCCACATGGGGAATAAAGCGAAAGACCATATCCTGTATTATGGCTTGAGTGATTGGTATGATTTGGGGCCGGAAAGACCGGGTTTTAGTCAATTGACTCCGGATGGAGTGACTGCAACCGCCTATTATTATTACGATTTAATAATTATGCAAAAGATAGCAAAGTTGTTACACAAAGACAAAGATGCTATTCGCTATAAAGGGTTAAGTGAAAAAGTGAAGCAAGCTTTTAATAATACTTTTTTTCATGAAGATACTAAACAATATGCAACGGGCAGCCAGACTGCAAATGCTATGGCTGTGTTTATGAATCTTGTGAGTCCGAAAGATGAAAATGCGGTAATCGACAATATTGTTAAAGATATTCGTCGGAATGGGAATACATTTACTTCAGGCGATATTGGTTTTCGTTATTTATTACAGGTCTTAGAAAAATCAGGGAAGTCAGATCTGATTTTTAAGATGAATAACAGAACAGATGTTCCGGGATATGGCTATCAGTTAAAAAAAGGAGCTACTGCATTGACTGAATCCTGGTTAGGCGCTCACTCAGCTTCTAATGATCATTTCATGCTGGGACATCTGATGGAATGGTTCTATTCCGGAATTGGTGGAATAGGACAGACCGATAGTTCTATTGCATATCATCAGGTTAAGATTGAACCGATAATTGTTGGAGATATTACTTCTGCTAAAACCAGCTTTTTATCGCCTTATGGCAAGATTAGCAGCGATTGGGCTTTGGGAAAAGAGGATTTTAAATTATCTGTTTCTATTCCTGCAAATTCTTCTGCTATTGTGATTTTACCTGTAAAGGAAGGTCAGAATATTCTTGTTGGAAAGAAACCAATAGCTCAAAATAAGTATGCTCAATTATTAAAAACGGTTCAGGGGAAGGCCTACATTAAAACAGGGTCAGGAAAGTATAATATTGAAATGAAATAATGAAATATTTTAAAAAAATAGAATAAATGATTAAAGCGTATAAAAGATTATTGCCGGTAGTATTGCTACTTTATGGCTTTTCTTCTTTTGCTCAATCGGATACTAATAAAGTATCTGATAGCGTCATGGAGCAGATATATAATACCATAAAAACTCCTTATAAATATGGTTTGGTGATGGTACCTACAGCGTATTCAAAGAAGGTGGATTGTCCGAGTGTTTTTAGAAAGGGAGGGCGTTGGTATATGACTTATATTAAGTATGATGGTCGGGGGTATGAGACTTGGTTGGCCAAAAGTAAAGATCTCCTGCATTGGAAAAACTTAGGAAAACTTCTTTCTTTTTCAGATTCTACAGATTGGGATAATAATCAAAAGGCGGGTTATGTATCTTTAGAAGATTATCGTTGGGGGAAAAGCTATAAACTCCAAAAATATAATGGGAAATATTGGATGTCGTATTTTGGAGGACGTTCGACCGGATATGAAAAAGGGTTACTTTCCATAGGGATAGCTTATACAAAGAAGAACCCTGCTAAGCCTCATGAATGGAAAAGGTTAGATCAACCTGTACTCAGTGTAAAAGACAAAGATGTGAGTTGGTGGGATAATCATAAATTATATAAAAGTACAATTATATGGGATAAATCCGAATTAACGGGTCATCCGTTTGTGATGTATTATAACGCCAATGGAGATAGTATTAGTGAAACTAAAGGTGCTGAGAGAATCGGTATGGCTGTTTCTGATGATATGATTCATTGGGATAGATATGGGGAAAATCCTGTATTAGATCATCATACAGGCATTACTGGAGATGCTTATATTCAAAAAATAGGGGATGTCTGGGTGATGTTTTACTTTGGTGCTTTTTGGCCACATACGAGTGGTGCGTTTAATCGCTTTGCTTGTTCCTACGATTTGGTCCATTGGACGGATTGGAAAGGGAAAAACTTGATTGAACCTTCGGAACCATACGATGAAGTCTTTGCTCATAAATCCTTTGTTGTAAAGTGGAAAGGAGTCGTCTATCATTTTTATTGCGCTGTAAACAAACCTTTTCAACGGGGCATAGCTGTCGCTACGTCAAAAGATTTAGGAGAGAGTGACTTACATTTCCCCCAAATAAAAAAAGATAAAGAAAATTAATAAATACTAAAAAGAGAACTTATGAATAGAGTAAGATTACTAATGAAAACGTTAGAATGGTGCGGCAGGGTGTTCGCAGGATGTTTACTATTATTATTGACTATGACATACCAATCGATGGCTCAAAATTCCAAGATAAAGGTTGATTTAGATCAAGCAGGAAGACCTGTTTCACAGGTTAACGCATTGGGTTATATGCCCTGGGTAATAACTCCGGGTCGTTCCATTAGCAAAACGTTTGGAAATGTCAAGGTGACTTTTTCTAAAAAAGGGGAACCCGGTTCTGAATTAAAGAGTGATTGGTATAAAGCGGGAGTTAGCGAACCTTATAATGCAAAGTTGGTAGGAGATGGGATTACAGTAGATGATGGTAATGAGGGCGGGACGATAGAAATGCGAATAAGCGGATTAGCTCAGGGAAAGCATACTCTACTTACTTTTTTTAATACCGTTCAAAGTGCAGTCAATAATACTTTTAGTCCTATAGATATTTATGTGGATGGAAAGCTCGAGGTGAGTCATTTAAAACCAAGTAATCGTGAGGTTAATAAGCCTAAAGCAGCTACGGCATATCTTCATATAGATGCAAAAAAGGGGGAGGATGTCGTTATTCTTTTTAAACCTTCTTCAGATAGTAAAGCATCGGTTAAAAACGTGATTATTAATGGTTTTGAGCTGAATACTCCTAATATAAAAGCACAAGCACGAAACCCACTTCCTGAAAATGGAGATGAACATGTAAAGATGAAGAATAAAAAATATACTTTGGAATGGAATGCTGCGAGGGGTGCTGAATCTCATGATTTATATTTTGGAACAGATTCTGCTGCTGTAGCTCAGGCAGATCATTCTTCTCAGTTGTATAAAGGGAATACGGTTTATCCCTCATTCCTTACGGATACACTAAATAATATGAAAACCTATTATTGGCGTGTGGATGAGGTAGTTAAAGATAAAATTACTAAAGGAGATATATGGTATTTTAGACCGGCGAGTTTAGCCTTTCCCGGAGCGCAGGGATATGGAAGGTTTGCTCGAGGAGGAAAAGGAGGGAAGGTTGTCTATGTGACAAATTTAAAAGATAGTGGCCCTGGTAGTTTTAGAGAAGCTGTAGAAAATAATATAGGTCCCAGAACGATTGTTTTTAATGTATCAGGACTTATTACCTTAGAATCCAGGTTAAATATTACCGATCCTTATGTTACTATTGCGGGACAAACAGCTCCAGGGAAAGGAGTATGTGTCAAGCATGCTACTTTAGGAGTGACAGGAAACGATGTGATTGTTCGATTTATGAGAGTAAGATTAGGTAAACCAAATATATCTTATGGAGGAATGGGGCTTACAGGCTGTGATTACAGTATTGTAGATCATTGTTCAATTAGCTGGACGATGGATGAGTCTTTTAGTTCCAGAGGAGCTCATAATATTACTTTGCAAAGGACTTTAATATCGGAAGCTCTTAATGTGGCGGGTCATCATAATTATCCCCCCGGGACCGCCCATGGATATGCTGCTAGTATTGGCGGAGATATTGGAAGTTTTCATCATAACTTACTTGCTGATTGTTATGGAAGGAACTGGAGCTTAGCAGGAGGCGTAAATGGAAATGGGTGGTACACCGGGAAACTGGATATCCGTAATAATGTAGTGTATAATTGGGGTACACGAGCTACGGATGGGGGAGCACACGAGGTGAATTTTGTGAATAATTATTATAAACCGGGAGCGGGTACGACTTTCTTCTATGCTTTTAATGCGCAACACGAACATTATGGCGGGGGAATGCAGCGTTGTTATTTTAAGGGTAATGTGATGCCCGGTGTTTTTAATGAGCAAAATGAGAAAAGAGGACGAAAAATATCTGGTGAAGTGGATTATGATACCTATGTCAACCAACCTTTTTTTGATTCTCACGTAACTACACAAACAGCAGAAAATGCATACAAGAATGTACTATCTAATGTTGGGAGTAACATCCCCTTTTTGGATGAACATGATATTCGGATTATTAATGAGACTTTAAATGATACTACCTCAGTAGTTGGGAGTGTAAGTGGTTTACCCGGGTTTCCTGATAATCAGGCCGATGCCGGTGGATGGGAAAAGTATCCGGAGGTGCATCGTTCCGATCATTGGGATAGTGATAAAGATGGGTTACCGGACTGGTGGGAA
>DATGTY010000183.1:0-4445 GCA_035301605.1 Chitinophagaceae bacterium
AACCCCAATGATAAAGAAGCCAAAGTAGATTTCGTCGATGATGTAGGGGACTCTTGGGAAGAATATACTGTTTTTCATCATCGTTTTAAAGAATGGATGAAAATCAACGGATATGATACCCGGAAACAATATACCCAAAAAGAGCTCAACAAAATGGTTAAAGAATCGCCTTACCATAAAGCCACCTCCGGAGATGTAAATTGGCTCAGCAAAGTACATATGCAAGGCGCCGTTCAAAAATGGGTAGATCACTCTATTAGTGTAACTATCAACCTACCGCATGATGTATCTGAAGAACTTGTACAAAAACTGTATTTAGAGGCTTGGCAATGTGGCTGTAAAGGAGTCACCGTTTATCGGGAGGGTTCTCGCTCAGGAGTCTTATTATCACAAGATGAAAAAGAGGAGGAAGAAGGAACGCTCACTCCCTTCCCTACAAAACGCCCCCATGTATTAATTGCAGACATTGTACGTTTTCAAAATAACAAAGAAAAATGGATTGCCTTTATTGGAAAAATAAATGATCAACCGTACGAAATATTTACCGGACTGGCTGATGATGAATATGGTATTCTTCTGCCACGATGGGTAGAACAAGGTTTAATCATTAAAAATAGAGATGACCGGGGAAATTCAAGATATGATTTCCAATTCAAAAATAAACGTGGATATAAAACCACTATTGAAGGCCTTTCCCATAAATTCGATCCGGAATATTGGAATTATGCCAAACTTATTTCAAGTACCTTAAGATATGGCATGCCAATCGATAAAATTATTGATCAGATTAACAGTCTGCAACTCGACAGCAAATCTATCAATACCTGGAAAAACGGAGTAGTTCGTGCACTTAAACGCTATGTGGAAGATGGTACCCAGGCAAAAGGAAAGTGCGAGGACTGTGGATCAGACCATCTTATCTATCAAGAAGGATGTTTAATTTGTACCAACTGTGGTTCTTCCAAATGTGGATAAATATCATCTATTTCTCCTAATAATTCTTTCTTTAATCCCCGCTTATTAAAGTGAGGATTTTCTCTCTATTCTGCTACCTCACCCAATACAAAACAGATTAAAAACCCAAAATCAATATCTATTAATAAAAATATTTTTAAAATTATACATAATAAAACTTATAAAAATATTTTTGCAAGTTAGAAAACTTCCTTACATTTGATAAATAATTTGAAATACTTTTAAGTAAAATAAAAAGTAACCAGTCTCATGAAACAAGATTACTATCTCGATAGAATATTTAAACATTTATATTTCCAGGGTGCGCAAAGCAGCTCAGAACTTAGTCATTGGCTGCATAAAAGTCCTCCTTCGGTAACTAAATTATTAAATACGTTGATTGACTATGGTTGTGTAGAAACAAACGGCTTTGCTCCTTCCACAGGAGGAAGAAGAGCGGTCAAATATTCCATAAAAAAAGATTTCAAATATGTGGTGGCGGTTTCAATGGATCAAATTTTTACCACTATAGCTATTTTTAATCTTTCTCATAAGAAGGCCACACAGGAAGAAACCATCGTATTGGATTTGCATCAAACCCCCAATGCACTAGAAGTGCTTTCCCAAAAAATTAATACGTACATTCATAATACCTCTATACCCTCTAAAAATATTATTGGGGTAGGTATTGCAATGCCGGGATTGATTAAACCCAAATCGGGAATGAATTGCACTTTCTTCAATCAAAATTCAACGATAAGCCATAAAGATTATCTGGAAAAAGAATTAAACCTACCAGTATTCTTAGACAATGATTCAAGTTTAACAGCTTTAGCTGAATGCGCTTTTGGAAAAGCAAAAGGACAAAACAATGCCATGATTGTTAAAATTGGTTGGGGAACGGGCTTAGGGATGATTGTCAATGGAAAATTATTCAGAGGAGAAACGGGTTATGCCGGCGAATTTAGCCATATCCCTATCAGCAACAACGGGAAATTATGTGAATGTGGAAAGAGAGGTTGTATGGAAACGGAGACCTCCTTGTTGATTATGGCCGAGGAGGCGATTAAGAAAATAAAAGAAGGAGAAGAAACAGGTATTCAGCTCAAAGAACTAAAATATATGAGCGATGAAATTATAAATGCAGCACTCAATGGAAATCAATTCTGCATAAACTTATTATCTAAAATCGGA
Organism: Chitinophagaceae bacterium; assembly: GCA_035301605.1. Taxonomy (GTDB): domain Bacteria; phylum Bacteroidota; class Bacteroidia; order Chitinophagales; family Chitinophagaceae; genus FW021-bin31. The sequence continues at coordinate 2,149 of DATGTY010000183.1, forward strand.
CATAATCTAGGAAAAGGGATTGCTATTTTGATTCAAATTATGAACCCAGGCATAGTCCTTCTAAGCGGAAGGGGCGCCAGAGCTGAAAAAATATTAAAAGCTCCTATAGAACAAGCCTTAACGCATAATTGCATTCCCAAAATTGCAGAAAACACCCAAATAGCTGTTTCTGATTTAGGTTTACAAGCACCACTATTGGGAGCAGCCGCATTGGTCATAGAAAGCTGCCCCATACAAGATATTGTACGACAAACTGAATTAATCAAAGAAGCTCTATAATGCAACAACAATTATCATTTATTCACCTCAAAACAACAGTTATGAAAAAAACACTACTTTTTACAAGTATTTTGATGCTTGTGGTCCTTTTTTCTGCTCAGGCGCAGAAAAAGACACTGAGTGGTCAGGTCATCGATGCCGAAGGAAACCCGGTTCCCGTGGCCACCATTGTGGTCTCCGGAACATCAAACGGAACCACAGCAGATGTGAAAGGACAATTTACTCTGGAAGCCGAAGCAGGAGCTCAATTAGAAGTCTCCAGTATTGGTTTCCAAAAGAAAACTGTCACAGTTCCAGCTGACAATTCATCGCTAACCATCACCCTTCAATCCAGCGCACATTCTTTGGATGAAATGGTAGTAACAGCTTTGGGAATAGAAAGAAAGAAACGTGCCTTAGGTTATTCTTCCCAAGAAGTAAGTGGGGAAGAATTAGCCAAAATTAAAGCGCCAAATGTAACTAACGAATTGACCGGGAAAATATCCGGTTTACAAGTTGTTCGTGGTGGTGGAGGTATCACCGGTTCTTCTAAAATCGTTTTAAGAGGTTATAGCTCTCTGACAGGAGATAACCAACCCCTTATTGTGGTTGATGGCATTCCCTACAGTAATTTCTCAGGAAGAAGAAACGGAAATAATGATTTCTGGAATCCCACTACGGATATGGGAAATGGCCTGAGTGATATAGATCCGGCAAACATTAAATCTGTCAATGTTTTAAAAGGACCTGCAGCAGCAGCCCTTTACGGTTCTCGTGCAGGAAATGGAGTGATACTTATTACTACCAAAGCAGGTCAAAAGACCAAAGGTCTTGGCATACGCATATCTTCTTCTGTAGGATTCCAAAGCATCTTCACACGTCCGGATAAACAAACCACTTATGGTCAAGGTACATTAGGGGCTTACGACAACACGTCCGATTTCAGTTGGGGACCCAAAATAGACGGGCAACCTTATACACGTTGGGATGGCAAAAAGGTTCCTATGAAGACCCATGATAATGTAGGTACTTTCTTCAGAACAGGTGTTATTTCCAATCAACATATTTCTTTCTCCCAAAGATATGGAGCCACTTCCATATACACTTCATACAGTAGAATGGATGACAAAGGCTTAACTCCGGGAACCAAACTAGGAAGAAACAACCTGATGGCGAAGGTAAATTCAAACTTTGGTCCTGATAAGAGATGGACATTAAGTACCAAAATTCAGTATATTAATTCTACAGCAAACAACCGTCCCAGAACCGGTTTTGCACGTACAGAAGGAATGCCTTATTATGATATCTATAACTTACCTGTAAACGTTGATATCGCTAACTTTAAGGATCCCACCAATCCGGATGGAACAATGAAATGGTACTTACCGGGAAATGCACACAATCCTTACTGGACAACGATGTATGACCTCAATCGTGATACCAGAAATCGTTACTTAATGTATGGGAGTCTCCAATATGAATTTACCGACTGGCTGACTGCCAAAATGAAAGCAGGGACAGATATGTACACCCGAAATACTTCAGCCAAAGTATATTCAGGCAGCCCACAAGATGATTCTTACAGAGTTGGGAAAAAAGTATTTTCAGAGACAAATTATAGTGCTTTAATTACCGCACAAAAGGATAATCTCTTTGGGAAATTCGGAGGAAGCATTGCTATTGGTGGTAACCTAATGAACAGAAAAACTTCAAATATAAACGGAAACGCTCCGAATCTTGAGGTTCCCGATCTTTTTGACATCAACAATAATGAAGGAGGAAAACCTGATGTTGGATATAGTGAATCTCAAAAAAAGATTAATTCTGTATATGGAACCATGGAGATCAACTACGATGATTATGTGTATTTAACAGGAACTTTCAGGAACGACTGGTCATCTTCTCTTTCTAAAGCCAATCAGTCTTATATGTATCCATCAGTTGCTTTATCTTACATCTTCACCGAGATGATTCATAAAAACGGAGGAACACTGCCTCCCTGGTTGACCTATGGTAAATTTCGTGTATCTTATGCAGCA
>DATGTY010000184.1:0-5805 GCA_035301605.1 Chitinophagaceae bacterium
AAAAGCCCCTGAGCAATTGCCAGTAAAGGTATTCCCACTGCATTTGAAATCACCATTGCCTTCATCTCCTTCTCTAATCGCCGAGTATTAGATTTTTTCAATGGAATATTTTTGCTAAGTAAGGCCTCCATCCCTCGAGCCTCTGCCAACATAAAATAAAGGATAAAGTACATCATAACAATCGTGGTCAGCACATTAAAGGTAGAGCCCAATATTTGAGGTAAAACCGTAGTTAATGCCTCTTGAATTTTATGCAAAGTATCCTGAGAAAGCAAATCAACGTTATAAGAAAGTTTTATTTGATTTATAAGGTGCTTTATCGATGTAATAATCTCTTCAGAATGATTAATTGCTACACTCACTTTTTTAGTCATCATATTAGCGACCAGTCCCATTGGAACCAAAATAACAATTGCAGAAACAATAATGAGCACGATGGCGGAGATCCAATTTTTCCAATGCCTTTTATCAACAAGAAAGAAGTGAACAGGGCGCATAATAACATAAAGCGTCAACGCGCCAAGAAAAGCCGGGATAAAAATCGCCAACTTCCAGAAGAGAATCCCTCCGATTATTAAAATAAAAGCAATAAAGAAAAATTGCTTTATCTTATCACTATCATAATATGCCATAAAAAGTATTTACCTGGTATAATTTTTGAAATATTGTTTGTATCTTTAAACTATTTAACGTCTATATTGTAATTGTATATAGACAATATACAGATAATTAACAAACACATTTATATGAATAACACAACAAAGGTATTAACTATTTTTGGAGTAGGTGTGGCACTTGGCTATTTTTTAAATTCTAAACAAAGAGGCAAGTGTGTCGGTAAAGTAAAAAGGCAAATACAGAAATGGAGGAATAAAAATGCCTCCAAACAGGAAGTGCTCGCGAGAAGATATTATTTATCGGAAGATCCAATTGATGAAATTGCCCGATGAATACCGGTTTTTGTTTATACCAATTGATTTTGTGAGGAGAAAGAGCTACTTGGTCTTTCTCTTTTTTTTCTTATTAAAGAGTGACTTCACTGAAAAAGAAACTAAGCTTGGTAAAAGTCCATTTTTTACCTTATTTAAACCCTGCTGCAGTTTATCTAATTTAACTTCTCTTTGAATCTCAACGAGTTCTATCTGGTGTTCTATGTCCCTATAATTCCTTATTTTTTTCATTACTTTTTCTCTTTAAACATTCTTTTTGCCAATCTTTTAATAATGGGTCGCTGCACTATTACCCGACCTAACAGTAGCACAACAAAGAGAAGGACAAAATAAAAAGCCCCAATAATGACAAAACCTAAAGCATAGTTCCCCAAATAGTTACCAATGCATATCGCACCAGCGATAGAAAAGAAGAACAAAACCAGTGGAATAAACAGGAGTAAAACAAATATCCTGAATAGTTTTCCACCAGTCTTGGCAATCTGCTTAATAGCCTTTAATTTATAATAGTCCAACGTACTATTGACATAGACCTTCAGCAAATCAATTACTTCTTTTAAATTCTGTTTTATAGATTTAAAAGCCATCTTTAAAAGAGTAGATTATGATATCAATAAGAAAAAAATATTAGGCCTTACTCGGCTTAGGTTTTGCCTTTTTGGCTACATCCTTCGCCTTATTGCTTACCTTTTGTGCTGTTTCTGATGCATAGGAAGAAGCTTCTTCTGTTCCCTTTCTGACTTTATCTTGCACAAAGTCTTTGGTTTCATTAAACTTCTGTCCAAATTTATCCGATAATTCACCAGACTGAGCTTTCAATTTTTCTCTAGTTACCTCTCCTTTCTCAGGAGCCAATAAAACACCTACTGCTGCTCCAACAGCCGCGCCTACAGCTACTGCTAAAATTGTTTTTCCTGCTGACATGGTTAATTGATTTTTAATAATTATAAATATAATACAAAACTAACAAAAGTATTGAACAAATACTCTGTTACCCCAAAAGATATATCATAAAACAAGCCAAAATATCTCTTATTATAACCTCAACGAAAAGGAACTCTTTTATTAACAACCATTTAACTTTAAAAAGGTTGCAAAAGAACCGCGCTATACACTTTAGTTTAAGACAAAAAAAACTTGTAATTTTGATTAAAAAAAGGCATTCCCATGAAAGAATCCGATAACTGGTCAGATAAAGAGGTTGTAGAAGCCTTTGTACACATGCTCAAGACAATCATATTATGGGTCATATGGCTGGTCATTTCCCTGTTTTTTGGCGTGCAAAAAGGATGGGCTTATTTTAACTCCCCGATTGTAACAACATGGGAGCACATCTTATTTTTTGCATGGATAGTCATTATGCTGCCTATTGTTATTCGGATTACCTTCAAAATATGGAAACCCAAAAAGAAATAAGGTGGTGATTAAAAGCTTCCAATCCTTCTTTTCGGCAACTTTTTATTCCTATGTACATTTACTTTATCATTTTTCTTGCGGCATTGTTTCTGTTGTTTTTTATACTCTTCCTGAAGGAAAGACAACAAACTCATTCTAAAATAGAATCAGAAAAAGAACTACAGGTTCATTTAAAAACACAGATTTCACAACTTAAAACGGAGAAAGATGTACATCTGCAGAAGGAAATCACTCTGGGAAACCAACTCTCTGAACAGAAAGCAATAAACAAAAGCCTGCAGCAACAAGTTACAGAACAGCAAACGCAACAAAAACAGATTGTAGAACAAAACCGGCTTCAATTTGAACACCTTTCCAACAAAATATTGGAAGAGAATTCATCTAAATTCTCCAAACAAAATCAGGAAAATATTCAACAATTGCTCCTTCCTTTTAAAGAGAGAATAAAAGATTTCGAAAAAAAAATAGAAGATACCTATCAGCATGAATCCAAAGAAAGGATTGGTCTCCAAAAAGAAATCCAACAAATTCTCGAATTAAATCAAACCTTATCAGAGCAAGCTGACAATCTGACAAATGCACTAAAATCTGACAGTAAAGCGCAGGGAAACTGGGGAGAATTTATTCTAACCAAAGTTTTGGAGTCTGCAGGATTAAAAGAAGGCATCCATTTCAAAAATCAAGTCACAATCACCGATAATCAGGGAAATAAATTACGCCCTGATGTTATATTATATCTACCGGAAGAAAGACATATTATTATTGATTCGAAGGTTTCTCTAACAGCTTATGAAAGACATTTTAACGCAAATACAGAAATAGGACGACAATCCGCATTAAAGAAACATCTCCGATCTATAAAACAACACATTGATGAGTTGGGGCAGAAAAAGTATGAACGTTTTATGGAAAAAAGCCCCGATTTTGTCCTCATGTTTATTCCTACAGAGCCGGCCTATAATCTTGCATTAATGGCAGATTCCGGTCTCTATGATTATGCTTTCAGAAAAAAAGTTATTCTGGTCAGTGTATCTTCCCTTTTGGCTACCCTAAAAATTATTGAATCTATCTGGCGATTGGACAAGCAAAATAAGAACGCTCGTGAGATTATAGAAGAAGGCAATAAACTTTATGATAAACTGGTAGGGTTTGTTACAGACATGGAAACCCTGGGAAATAAATTATCCGGCGCTGATAAAGCTTATGAGGCAGCAATGAATAAGCTATCGGAAGGGAAAGGAAATTTAATCCGAAGAGCAGATAAAATGAAAAATTTAGGGCTCAACCCAACAAAACAATTGAATACGGAAAATCAAAAGCATAAATCTTAACTCAGATACTTAATAATCAGCCATGACGCAAAAAGAAAAGGACATACAATGGATGCAACGCGCGCTACAGGAAGCAGAAAATGCATATACTGAGCAGGAAGTTCCCATTGGCTCCGTGGTCGTATTAAAAGATAAAATAATTGCCAGAGGTTATAACCAAACGGAGCAGCTAAATGACTGTACCGCCCATGCCGAAATGATAGCCCTCACCTCAGCTTTTCATTATTTAGGTAGTAAATATCTTCCTGAAGCCACACTTTACGTCACGGTAGAACCCTGTTTGATGCTCTCCGGCGCCTTATACTGGAGTAAAATAGCACGAATTGTTTATGGAGCTGCGGATCCTAAAAATGGCTATCAAAAAACTACCCAATCAGCATCACCCTTTCATCCTAAAACAAAAATCTCCGCTGGCATTTTAGAGAAGGAATGCCAAAGCCTAATGAAGCGCTTTTTTGAAAAAAAGAGATAGGTAAGATACGCTAAAGAATAAAATTTTGGATTCAAAGTATGGGAAGATTCAGTAAACTAATACTTCTGCCAGACCGTGCGCAAAAAATCTTCCATCGCGTGCCTTCCTACACTAAGAGAATTCATGGTGTGATTAATCATAATACTAAAAATATAGGTATTTTTCTTCTGCGTAATTAAATATCCGCTTAGTGTCACATTGTTACTTAAGGATCCTGTTTTAGCAAAGATAGAGCCGCTCATATCATGATAATAACTTTTAAGTGTCCCCTTGCCGCCGGTAGGAAGTAAACTATATATACGTTCATGAGGGAAAGAACGATACATGAGGGTCAGCAGCGTCACGAAATCAGCAGGAGAAAAAAGATTATAACGTGAGAGACCTGACCCATCTACCCATTTGGGTTCGTTCGGGAATATTTTAAAATCATGATCCAATAAATAATCTATCATTTTCTCGGTATCAATTTCCCCAAATAATTTCATAGAAACCATTGCATCGGTCTGCTCTGCAAAGAAATTATCACTTTCGTACATCATTTCTTTGAACATGTCATCCAATGGAATATTTCCTATTTCTTTCCAACTGCTTTCCGGAAATTGAGCATTAGAAGAATAAACTTCCTTATCCAAAGCATCCGTTAATAGCCGCACAAGTAATTGCTTAGAGGTAATAAACGGCACTTCCTGCTCTCTTCTTGTATCCGCACCGGCAAAATTATAATAGAAAATATTTTTACGCCAAGCTCTTTTTACCTTAAAATCATAAGCGGGAATATCCGAACGACGAACCAACAATCCGGAAGAGGAAAAATAAGCGGGCACGGATTTCAATTGCTGACCTGACCTATAGAAGCGAACCACATTGCCATAAACAGGAAAAGCTGTTCTTTCCGGTTGATAGCCACCATTATAATCATCCCACATCCAGCCCGGACCATAAACAGGATTATCATTGGGCGTTTTCACCAAAGCAATAGGTAAGTTCGTCTGTTTCAGGAAATTAACCACAGTCTGATTTTCAAATTTATCATGAAAGACGGTAGGGTCTCCTGTTCCACGAATAAATAGCGTATCTCTGGTTACTTGATACTGTATTCCGGTAGTAGAATCACCCAAATACCGTAACCCGGCATAAAAAGAATACAACTTAGTATTACTTGCCGGCGTAAAATATTTAAACGCATTATGCTTGTAACTTACCTCTCCGGTTTCTGTATTATAGAGGCAGATACCGATAAAAGCATGATCCAGCTTTTCATTATTCAAAAGATATTTCTTCGCGGCTTGTTTCTGTGCCAAAACAGGGAAAGTAGAAGCAATGAATAAAAGGAAGAAAAAGGACTGTACAAAATGCTTGTTTCTGTTCATGTAGTTATACTTTATTAGAGAAATAAAGGACGGTCAGGCTGAAAAACTAAGGTTCGTTCATAATCCATTTATCTCTGGGTGGTGCCTTTATTTTTGTTGCTATATATTTATCCAGTCTTTTTGTTGCGGAAACAATAGTCTGAACTGCATGATAGAAAAAAGAAGGCGTAATGGAGCCCAAAGAGTCGCTGACTGCATGATAATCCGGATGATCCTCTACACCAAAATAAACAAAGGGGATTCCTACTTTATAAAAAGAAGCCTGA
>DATGTY010000185.1:0-5558 GCA_035301605.1 Chitinophagaceae bacterium
AAGTTATCGTCATATCATCTCAGAACGATTAGGAGAAAAAAATCCTTATACCAATGGCGTCACAGATCCGGATAATCCGGACTATGCCAAAGGCTATGGTAGGTACGCAGAAGATGTACTGATTCCCGCATTTTTAGCCGCTTATCAGGGAGAAGATCCTCATTCAATTCCACTTATGGGAAAGGCGGTTACAGGAATAAAAGAAAACCCCTTTTCCAGTATAAAACCTTTTCCAAACTGGTCAATCAAATACAACGGTTTAAGCAACCTGCCTTTTTTAAGAGACTTTATCACCAACCTGACAATTTCTAACAGCTATACGTCCACATTGAGCATGAATAACTTCTCTTCTTCCTTGTTATTCAAAGACCCGCTTCAATTAGGATTTCCCGGATTTATTGACACTACTTCGGGCAATTATATCCCATATTTCCGCGTGCCCAATATTACCATAAGTGAGCAACTCAGTCCACTAATAGGTATTGATGCAACCTTTAATAATAATTTAAACATTAGCTTCAGTTATGGGAAAGCACGTACTTTAACACTCAGTCTTATAGATTATCAACTTACTGAGGTACGCTCCACACAAATAACCTTCGGTGCCGGATATCGTATCCGAAATTTCCCTATGCCCTTTCATATTGGCGGGGAGAAAAAACTCCAAAATGATCTCAATTTCAGGATAGACTTAGGTTATCAGGATAGTAAAACCATGAACAACCGCTTAGATGCGGATCTGCTTATACCTACTAATGGCCGAACAGTTATTACGATATCACCATCTATAGATTATGTCATAAACAACCGATTCAACCTACATTTCTTTTATAACAAAAGAGCCACAACCCCCTTTGTTTCCACCTCTTATCCTTTATCAAACACAGAGGCAGGAGTCACTTTGCGGTTTATATTCCAGTAGATTTTTTTTCTAACCCATTAAGGATTAGTTTTGTTTAAAAATTTTAACTATGAGCAACTTCTTAATTTTCTTACACTCCTGGGTGCGCTGGATTATCTTAATAGCGGTTTTAGTGAGTATTATTAGAGCCATTGCCGGTTTATCAGGGCACAAAAAATATGTAAAAAAAGATCGTCTCTGGAATCTAATCTTTATGATATCCATGGATGTCCAATTCCTCATCGGAGTTATTTTATACTTCATTGGAGGCTGGTATAAAAACTGGGGCGGCAATATTGGCGCAATGATGAAAAACGATCTGCTACGTTTTTTTACTATGGAACACAGTCTCATGATGATTATAGCCCTAACTATAACTCATCTAGGAAATTCATTACTGAAAAAGACTTCGGTAGATCGCAAAAAGCACCGTACTGCCTTAATATTCTTTGGCATCGCCTTTATTCTGATTATTGCAGCCATTCCATGGCCTTTTAGAGTAAATTTAGGGCTTCATCCTTGGTTTCGTTTTTAGAAACAAAATAAGGGATAATAAAAAAAAGCTGTTCGTAAAATGCGAACAGCTTTTTTTATTATCAGTTTAAAAAGAATTTTACTGAATGCCCAAATTTGCTTTAACGGCATCTGTTAAATTCTCACCTTCTGGTTTTACAAGAAGAATACTTCCATTTCCGGTATCATTAAAAACCCAGGTATAACCTTTTGCCTCAGCTACTGTATTAACAGCTTGTTGTGCTTTAGTAATAATCGGTTGATAAAGCTTTTGCTGTTGCTTAGAAAGTTGTTGTTGTATAGATTGTTGGAACTTTGCAATCCTCTGTTGCTGCCCCTGTAATTCTTCACGTTTTACTTCCTTTATCGCATCACTCATCGATACACTATCTTTAATAAAAGCTTGTGCATTGGTCTGAAATTCCGATCTCATTCCTTTCGCTTGGTCAATTAAATCATTACGAAAATCCTGCAAAGAAGAATCGGCCTGAGCAGTTTCCGGCATATCCATAATAATTTCCTGCATATTCACATACCCAATTTTCTTTTGGGCATTCACCTGCATAGCACTCAGAGAGGCTACCAATACAAAGGCTGCTACAATAGCTACTTTTTTCATTGTGTTTTTCATTTTTAATAAAAGATAAAGTTAATAATCAATAACAAACTGTATTTTTGGTTCATTTTAGAAATAATAAATGCAAAGAAAGCAAAAATACATCTTTCTTGTTATTTTTTAAGGTTAAGAATTTTTAAAATTTCATCACTCTTGTTCAATTTCGGATCTGCATAGAACACTGTTACACCTGAGGCTTTATCCAAAACAAAATCATACATTTTCTTTGCAGCCAATTTTTGCACGGCATCATAAATCTTATCTTGGATAGGTTTAATCAGTTCTTTCCTCTTATTAAATAGTTTTCCATGGTATCCGAAATAGTCTTTTTGCAATTTCTGTGCCTTTTTTTCTAACTGCATGATTTCATCCTGTCTCTTCTTTTTGAGACTTTCTGACAACATTACTTTCTCAGCATCATAATCACGATACAATTTATCGACCTTTTCGAACTTTGAATCTACATCCTGCTGCCACTGGTCGGCTATCTGATCTAATTTTGCCTGCGCATCTTCATAAGCGGGCATATGCTCCAATATGTATTTAGAATCTATCACTGCATAGCGCTGTGCACTTACAACTGCTACAGTTGACAACAAAAGCAGAGAAATTAAAGCAATCTTTTTCATGATATAGGATTTAAATAATTTTTTATCAAAAGTTATTCCACTACTTAGGTTCATATCCTAACATAAAGCTAAACTTGGTCGCGTCCTTAAGTCCGGCCCCCTTTCTTAATCTATCAATACCTAAACCATAATCAAATCCAAGCAATCCAAACATAGGCAACTTAAAACGCATACCCAAGCCCACCGATCTTCTCAGTTCAAAAGGATTATAGTCTTTAATCCCATTATATCCATTGGCTGCCTCTACAAACGCAAGCGCAATAATAGTAGAACTTGGATTTAAGCTAATTGGATAACGAAGTTCCAAAGTATATTTATTGAATATAGTAAAACCTTCATATCCGGTAGGCGGATTACTATTCTCCGGGTTGACGGTAGGGTCTGAGGTATAATAAACCGGATAACCTCTTTGAGAAATAATTTCTTTGCCATAATAGGCATAGTTACTCATGCCATCACCACCCAGTTCAAAACGTTCAAAAGGAGATAAAGGAACTTTAGAATTATATCGACCCACAAATCCTAATTTAACTGCGGCCTTCAATACAAAAGTTTTATTATTTTTACCATGTGGTTGTCCCAGAGGGAAATACCATTCTCCTAAAAAACGATATTTTTGATACTCTATAAAGTTAAACTTCTCTTGCGCTGTTAAATCATCGTAATTAGTCTTATCATCAAACATGGAATAAGGCGGGGTTAACTGCGCATAAAGAAAGAAATGAGATCCACGTGACGGGAAATCCGGTCGATCAGTAGAATTTCGATCTAAAGTAATCCTCACATTTATATTGTTTGACACCCCGGTGGAAAGTCCGGCTCTATAGAACACAGGATCCCTATGATAATCTTTCAATTTAAACTGCTCAAGCCCCAATCTAAAGGTTAAACTGAAATAATCATCCGGCCAGTGCAACTGCTTCCCATAAGAGATATTAAACCCGGTTGTTTTCATATAGGAATCATTGTTAAATATGGGGATATATCCTCTATACCCCGTAGGGCTGCTAAATTTATTATGATAATAAGACACACTGAAAGGATTTCTACTGGTTCCTCCAAACCAAGGCTCCATAAAACTAACATTGAAAGAACTGTAATATTTTCCGTTAGATTGTAATCTTACGGAAAGCTGCTGTCCATCTCCCGTAGGCAAGGGTTTCCAAGCATCCCAATTAAATATATTCCGCAGAGAAAAGTTGTTAAAGGACATCCCAATCGTTCCTGTCAGACCAAAATACCCCCCCCATCCGGCTGATAATTCTAACTTATCGGCAGGTTTTTCTTTTACATTCCAACCAATATCTACGGTTCCATCCTGGGGATGTGGAATAATGTCAGGTTTTATACTTGTTTGATCAAAGAAACCTAATTGACGTAGCTGCCGCATGGTACGAATAACGTCCTGGCGGCTGTATTTATGTCCGGGAATAGTTCGAAGTTCTCTCCGTGCAACATGTCCATTGGTCTTGGTATTTCCTGTAATACTTACCCTGTTGATATCTGCCTGAGGTCCTTCAACCATACGCATTTCATAATCAATCGTATCATTGTATATTGACGTTTCTACAGGAGTCAGTTTAAAAAACAGATAACCATTGTTTTGATATAGACTGGAAACATCCAAAACTTTTTGAGTGGGAGTAAGGCCTAGTTTCTCATTCAGCATTTTTAAATTATAGACATCCCCTTTCTGAATCCCTAAAATATTATTTAATACCGAATCCGAATATTGCGTATTCCCTTTCCATGACACATCGCCATAATAATATTTATCACCTTCTTTTATCTTCATTGCGACATTCACACCACCGGCAATGGAAGGATAAACTGTATCTGCAACGATAACAGCATCTCTATATCCATGCGCATTATAATAATCCAATACTTTTTGTTGATCCGCTGCCAGTTTATCTTTTTTGAATTTAGAAGAGCTGAAAAATTTTATACGCATGTAAGGCTTCAAAAACTGTCGTGTTTTCGTGAAAGAGAAAAAGCCCCAGTTGCTAAAATAGTCATCAAAAGACATCCTTTTTTCTTTCTCATAGACTTTTTCATCCGGTGCCGCATAAATGCTCATTCTGGTTCGCTCTTTCGTGTCTTCCATTTCCCCCACTAAATTGCGAGAAGAGATAGAATGGTTTCCGGCAAAATAAATATTATTCACCTTTACTTTATCCCCCTTATGAACAACAAAAGTAAGATCAACCGTATTGCTCGTATGCTCATTCGGTTCACTAAGGATATTTACAGAAGCATTAGAATAGCCTTTTTTAGCAAAATAATCCTCAATGGTAGTAATGGTACTTAATGTAGTATTCCCCGTAATGACACTATTTTGCGTGAGTGAAACCTTGTCTTTCAATTCAGAAGCCTGCGTTCTAGAAACGCCTTTAAAGTAAAAATGAGCCAATCTCGGGCGTTCTGTCACATGAATATTTAAGTAGATTTTGTCTCCCTGAATTTTGTCTATAAGTATGGCTACATTAGCAAAAAGCTGCTGACTCCATAACTTCTTAATCGCATCAGACAATTGGTCTCCGGGCAGCACAATCTTCTCCCCTCTATAAATTCCGGTAACTGAAGCTATCAAAGAGGGATCCAGATAATTTGATCCGGTCACTCTTACTGCGGCAATAACATAATGTTGCGGATTAGCGAAAGAGAAGGGGACATCTTCATTCAATCCTAAACTATCCGTAGAAGCAACTGTTAATCCTGACGTATCTGTCAATGTCGTTGCCTGAGGATTCAATTTCATCGCTCCTTGCTGAGCTCCCGGTGTCAAAGTATTATTTGGGATTAAGGATACGCTATCCGTCTTCTTTAAAATTTTATTAGTAGCAGGTACCTGAGCGTTCACTGTACTTGCAACAACTAATAAGCAAAAACCGGATAT